>CAZNLC010000010.1:0-10041 GCA_964573865.1 uncultured Methanosarcinales archaeon
TCCATTCCCTGAAAAATCAAATCTCAAAACTAAGAAATTATTCTTTTCTAAATCAGAAGCCAAATTAGGAATAAAATTCCTGTCCTTATTCCCAGAGAAACCATGGCAAATTATTATTCCTGTTCTCTTTTTATGCTCTGGAATATGAAGGACTCCTACTAATCTCAATCCCTCTTGATTATTGATGTAAACCCTTTCTTCCATAACCCAATTAATGCTTAAGTTTTATTTATAATTTTTGCCGACACAGATTAATATAAAAAGGTATAACAAAATGGATTAGAAGAAAAGATTACAAAAGCCAAAATCAACAAGTTCAAGCCAATTTCTTAATCTTGTTTATTGTGATTAAAATTGCACCTTTGCAAGGTTCTCCTTTATTTTCAGGAATTTGCTTTACCATTTCATACCATTTTCCACTTGTGAAATACTCAGCAGTCCCTCTTAATTCATAACCAACACATTCTTCCTTCCAATTCTTGTTCCAAACAACTAAAGCAACACTTGGGTTTCTTTGAATATTTTTTCTTGTCCCACTCATATAATTATCTGTAACAAGAATTTGGTTTTTAGAAACAACCTTTACAAAAGCAACAGCAATACAATGAGGACTTCCGTTTTCATCGATTGTTGCAAATGCTAAAGCATTACCCTCAATTAGCCCTTTTAATTCCTTATTTATCTCAATCATTTTCTCACCTACGCATTAACAAAATGGACACAAAATATCACATTCATGATCTTTAGTTGTAATCCTTGAAAGCGAACAACCACCACCACATCTCTCTAATAATTTACAGTTCTGACACTCTTTTGGTAACCATTTTCTGCTTCTGAAATCAATCAATGTTGGGTCTTCCTTCCAAAACTTTTGTAGATCTACTATTTTAAAAATATTTCCTAAAAGGAATCTACATCATCATTACACATCGTTAAACTCTTAATCAAAATTAATATAACATAAAACAGTTAAATTTATAAACAGAGTGTTAACTCCCTTATTTTAATACCAAAGCCTGCAACTCACTTAATAATGGGTTGTAGAAGCCGCCTAATTGAAGGTGAGGCCGCTGAGGTGAAAAAAACGCGGTTGCTTCTATGGGTTTTGGTAGTGAGGTGTTTTCAATGGCAGAAGAACTTTTAGTACCACAAGATGTTTATTTAAAGTCCGGTATTCATATTGGAACAAAATTTAGAACAAAGTACATGCAACCCTTTATCTATAAAATAAGACCAGATGGTCTTTCAATATTAAACCTTGAGGATATTGATAAGAGGTTGAAGTTAGCAGTTAATTTCCTGGCTAATTATGAGCCGAAAGACATAATTGTTGCTTGTAGGCGTGAGAATGGTTGGAAACCTGTTTCTATGTTTGGTAAGGTGACAGGAGTTAGAACCTTTGTTGGAAGGTACCCTCCTGGAACACTGACAAATCCAAACCTAAAAACATACACAGAAGCAAAACTCATACTTGTAGTGGACCCTTGGCCTGATAAGAATATAGTTGATGATGCAATAAGGGTTGGCATTCCAGTAATAGCTTTGTGTGATAGTAACAATCAATCAAACAACATTGACTTAGTGGTTCCATGCAATAATAAGGGAAAGAAGAGTTTGGGATTAATATTTTGGATACTTGCTCGTGAGTTTTTAAAGAAGAAGGGAATAATAAAAAAGGACGAAGACTTCAAATACAAGATTGAGGATTTTACAGAAGAATAATCTAATTAATCTTGTTTTTTCATGTAAGACTTTAATCTTTTAATCGCACTTTCAAGTTCTTTTTTTGTCACAAAGTAGAAAAAGTGTGTTCTACAATTACAATCAGTAGAACCGAATTTCTCCGCAATAACACTTCCAAATTTTGATAAGAATCTCGCTATTGTGCACTCTTGTTTCTTGTCTGATGGGAATACAATAAATTTCAACACTTTAGCATGTTCTAAAAAATAGTCAATGTGCCATTTATTCTTCTTTGTGCTTGAGTAATGCCTGATTATTCTTTGGTGTAGGTTTTTCATAGCAGAACCAACATAAACATAGTAACCTTCTGGAAAATCAAAAATTCCAAGCTTACCAATCCTTATTTTTCTATCGTATGGTAAATAGGCTACTAAGCAATAAGCACCTTTATTCACGGTTTCTTTAATTTTGTTTTTCATTCACAACACCTTGAAATAAACCCTCCTGTTATTCTTCCCTTTATTCTCCATCTTCAAAACCTCTAAACTTCCAATCTCATTAGTGTTTTTAACATGGGTTCCTCCACAAGCTTGAGTATCAACACCTTCAATTTCAACAACTCTAACATCTTTTATGGTTTCAGGAAGCATCTTCTTAAGTCTCACAAGTTCAGGAATTTTAAAGGCTTCCTCTCTTGGCATTATTGAAAGTTTCACATTGTGACCTTCACTGATTATTTTTTTAGCTTCGTCAAAACACTTTAGAAAGAATTCCTTGTCAAAATTTTCAAGGTTGAAATCAATTCTAACCTTCTCTTCATCAATATTGTTTCCAGTTATCAAAGCTCCAGTTTTTTTATGAATCACTGCTGAAACTACATGAGCAGCAGTGTGGCATCTCATAAAATAATAACGTCTATTCCAATCAATAATTCCATGAACAATAGTATTCTCACTTAGTCCTTTCAATAACTCTGTGTTATCACAAACCTTGTGCAATACTTTGTTATCACGCTTGAAAACTTCAACAACACCTACTTCGACATCTCCATCTTCGGTTTTCACAATCAACTTTCCAGTGTCACTCGGTTGACCGCCTCCTCTTGGGTAAAAGGCAGTTTTGTCAAGCTCCAATAAAAGACAATCGCCTTCTTGGACAGTATTGATTATTTTAGCATCAAATTCTTTTAGATAACAATCAAGCAAATACAACAATTCAGTCATATCATATCACCCCTTAATCAAATATTCTAAAACCTTTTCTTTGTTTAAACTCAAAAAATCCTTTTTCCCTTATCTCAAAAACAACATCCCTCATTGGAAGATTCCTATGCTTTATAAGTATAGCTCTCCTTTTATTGTTACTTAATATTTCAAGTTCAATCATGCATTTACTAGCATATTTGATAATATCACCGCCTACTATATTAACATTATTTTTGTTCTCAAAGTCAGCGTAAACCTGACTTGTTATTAAGACAGGAATCTTCTTTTTTCTAGTTATTTGAGTCAGAATATTAAGTTGGTAACCAAATTTTTTGTTGAGTTCTTTGATTGGTGTGTCTTCCTTTCCAACCCTGTAGAGTGCAGAAATAGTGTCAACTATGACAAGTGAGAATTTTGTTTTTCCTTCAAGAACAACACTCTTAATATTGTCGAAAGCTTTAGTTTGTTCAACAAATGTTGTTGGTTTCAAGAATAATGTTTTTTCAAGGATATTTTTGTATTTTGGAGTTAATTGTTTCAACCTCTCAACTGAAAAGCCGCCTTCTGTATCTACAAACAAAACCTTACCATAGTGAGATGCTGATATCATACTTAATAAGCAAAGCGTTGTTTTTCCAGAAGCAGCTGGGCCATAAACTGTTGTGACAACATCGTCTTCAATACCCCCATCTAACAACTTATCTATAACTTTTGAATTCGTTGAGAGTTTACCCATAAGAGTGTAGAATGATTATTATTTTATAAACTTTTACAATACAATACTAAGCTTATTCTCATTTTTCTTCAGAATTACTCAACTCAAGTATTGAAGCTGCCAAATCACCTTTATTCTTTTTCAAAGTGTTGATAGCTTTTTCTTTACTAACACCAGTTTTTTCAACAACAATATTAACATCCTCTTCATTTGGCTCATAAGCACTTTCTAATTCCTCCACAACCCCAGTTATTTGGAAGGTATCTTGTCCCATAAGGTTTACTTTTAGAACTTCAGGATTCTTTATTACAATCTTCTTTTCCTTAGTTTTTATGATTACCTCTTCAGCATCTATGCTCTCCTGGGAAACACCCAAACGTTTCATAGCCTGCATTATCCTACGCTGGTTAACCCTCATAAAAAACACCTCAACTTAGAAGTGAAGAGGCTGTTGAGTGTAAAATTATTTCAAGTATGATCACTAAGATAATGAGTATGATTACATGAGCAGGTTTTAACTCAATCTTACTCCTATACTCATCAAAGTATCTTACTAAACCTCCACCACCGCTTGGTAACCTTACACGATCAGCCATTTTATCACCCTTGATTTGAAAGGTGAGGGGGTTGTAAGCCGTCTTCTGTCAGGCTCCTAATGGAAAGCCTGTCTTGACATTCTACTAAGCGCTTTCAAAGCTTGCACGGTCAGGACTTGCCGTTTCACCGTATCCTTTTGGAACTTCATTGGGTTAACTCGTTTTTCTCACGAAAAACTTCGCCAAATCATAATCCCAAAAGGCCGTTTCGTTTCTGAGCAGTTGCCTTCCATTTCTGGAACTCTTTCGAGTGACCTTTTTGTGTGGACGGACTTTCCTCACAAGAGAGAGTCAAGCACCCCCTCATCACAAGTAGTTTTTGTTACACTTTAAAAATTTTTTGTAATTAAATTTTAATAAACACGAAAATATTTTAAAACAAAATTAATTAATTTGTGTTATGGAAAAATTTCAAGAGTCGTTTGAGAAAGCGAAGCATTACCTAAAGATTGCAGATCACATGCTCTCAACCACTTTTCCTTTAATCAAGGATTACAATCTAATCCCATTAGTTGTTGAAAATATTTTCTTAGCATTAACAAATGCTCTTGCAGCCCTTCTACACTATGAGCTTTTATTCAAGAGGGTTCCATTGTTCAATGAAACTTTTGATTCCAAATTTAAAGTTTTCAATAAGTATTGCATTAGGAGGTATAATTTTGACAAGGAAATCTTGGATGTGATGCTAAGTGTTAAAAATATTGTTTTGCGACATAGGAAAAGCCCTGTTGAGTTTTCAAGAAAGGATAAGTTTGTGATTTGCTCTGATTCCTATGAAACACTGACTGTAAGATTGGATGATGTTAAGAACTACCTACATAAGACAAAGATTTTTATACAAGAAGTGCATAATATCATTTCTAGAGATGAGAGAATCTTTAGAAGAAGCAAAGCAAGAACTTAAAAGGGCAGAGCACCTTCTATTCGTAAGTTTAAAATATACAAGAACAATAGAGGTGCTTTCATCAATACTTAATAGATTATTATCTTTCTATGACAGAATCATAGATTTACTATTAAAGTATGCTAAAGAAGAGAAGAAGTTGGACTTTGAAGTTCCGAAGAGTTCAGGATTGAGAGTTAATATGATAAAGGAGATGTTTCTCGAAGACGAGAGAATTTTGGAAGAAATGGATTTTTATCTTTTGCTTAGGAGAATAATTCGCTCTGAGAAGAGAGCTTTCAGTGAGTACAGGAGACACGTTGCTTTGATAGTAACAATAAACGGTGAGGAATTAGTTATAAATATTGATAAAATCTCAGAATACTATAAGAGAGCACAATCCTTTTTTGAATATATAAAAGAAAAGTATGTTGATTCAGAATGACAAAGGTCTTGCTAATAACCTCAGGCGGTGGAGGAGTTGGAAAAACAACAACAGCAGTTAATCTAGCCACAGCTTTAAAGGAATTTGGTAGGGATGTAATTCTTGTAGATTTAAACTTAGAATCAGCAGACATTAGTTTGAGATTAGGAGCTTTCAAACTGCCAGTGGCACTTCAAGATGTAATAAAAGAAGATAAGAGCGTTAGTGAAGCTTTGTACATGCACCCTTCTGGTTTGAGAATAATCCCAACAAAGATTTCTTCAAAACACAAAATAAGCATAAAAGATGTTGATAAGGTTATATCATGGTTGGTTGGAAAAACAGAGCTCGTAATATTAGATTCACCAACAGTTTTTAATTCAGATTTAATAGAGTTCTTGGATAATATTGATGAAGTAGTACTGATAACAACAGCCGAGGAACACGCTGTTATTAAAACGCTTAAAGCCATAAACAAGCTTGAAGAAAAAAATGTTAAGGTAATAGGCGTAGTTGTTAATAAGTTTGGAAATAATCCTCACGAAATGAAATTAAAGGACATAACAAACTTCCTCGAAAAGCCAATCTTAGGAGTTATAAGAAATGATGATGTTCTCAAAGAAGCTTTGAAGATAAAACACCCTATTGTTTATTCTCACCCAGAATCTTCTCTAAGTCAAGACTTCAAAAAACTAGCAGCCTCAATTTTAGGAGAGAAGTATGAGGAAAAACTTGAGGAAGAAGAAAAACAGAGTCTCTTCCACTATGTTCTGAAAATGCTCGGGTTAAGAAAATGATGCGTTTGGTTGAAAGTTTAAGACGAAAGGGCTGGAGTGAAGAAGATATTAAAAAAACACTTGAAATACTCAATTCAGCACCCAAGACAAAACCCTCATTTTTTTATAAGATAGTCTATTGGATTGCCCTCATAGCTGCGGTTATTGGAAATTTATTCGTTGCAATAATACTCGTGCCTTTACTCTTACTATTCAACCATATTCTACTCTACTTAGTAATAGCTTTTCTTGGGGTTTCGTTCGGGGCATTATTCAATTCACTGCTTACACAAATAGAATCATTCGGGGAAAAAACATATATCGTTTCAGGATTGTTCATACCAGCATTAGCATTTATAAACATGTTCTTCATGGTTCAATTGATAAACATAATAATAACAACTTTAAAGGTTACAACGATGCAACCTTCTTTTTTAGTTGCTATTGTATACGGATTCTTGTTCTTAACACCTTATCTCATCACAAAAATAAGAGAACAAGTTAAAATAATTGTTTAGGATATAGAGCTTTATTCCTTACTAAATTCTTTTACAACCTCGCTAACAACTTTATCACTCACCTCAACATGTTTTATACCTTTCTCATCCAAAGCCCCAATCATATTAACTCCAAAATTCCCACTTACTACTAAATCAACATTCTCGTTGAAGAGCATTTGTGCAACACCAAAACCAGCACCACCGCCTCCAACAGCAAAAGGGTTCTTAATAGTTTTTACTAACACACCATTCTCAAATATTAGGTAGTAAGGAGCCCTACCAGCAACTGGGTAAACCCTTGAATTTTCATCCTTACTTTCCGAAGCAACAGCTATTCTCATTCTAACACCTCCACAATTTTTTCAGTTGTTAAACCTTGAACTATTGAAATGACTATCATAACAACAGTTAAGATAATAGTATATTTAATACCAAAGTAAAATATCAGCATCGGCATCAGCGGAATTTTTACCGCTCTATTATACAAAAAAGTTGATATTAAAGCGGGTCTTACACCCTTATTCTTTAATTCACTCAACAGAGGATACCACATGTAAATTGGACCTGTTGATATAATGCCTGAAGCAATTGTAATGATCCAAGCCACAACACCAGAACCTTTACCCATTAATTTGGCAAGAGTTTTTGGTTTTACAAAGTAGTTTGTTAGAAACATTGTCACAAAAATAATGATTAGTGTTGGAATAAGCTTAATTAGAGTTTTCACAAAGAATTCTATTGAAGAAAAAAAGTGCACCTTATCGAGTAAAAAAATAATCAAGTAGATACCCAAAACTATGAACAAAAAGCACAGTCCAAAATTATTCTTGCAGTTTATCATAGTAGATTCACCATTGCAACTGTTATTATCGCAACAACGATTGAAAAAATAAAGGAAGTGATGTTCCTAACTATTGCAAATTTCTTTCCCAACAATAAGAATTCAGCAGGCAACTGCACAATACCGACTGTTACCCAAGCAACAATAAATGAAGTAACAGCAACTAAACTCACTCCTTGCTTTAATAATTCACCAGAAACTATGTAACTTGTTATTGGGTTTCCAGCAAGAACGCTTCCAAGTGAGCTTCCAATCAATGGGTCTAAAATAGGGTTGTTTTTAAACAAGGAACCAAAAACAGATTTTGGTAATAGAGTGTTTGCTAAACTAACAAGCAAAATCACTCCTAAAAGTATGGGTGATGAGTTCCAAAGAGACCTCGCTGTTTTAATTAAAGCTTCAGATATTTTAGCCTTGTCAATCTCTTTCTTACTCATTCTCTCACCATTATAGAACCGCACTTTGGACACTTCATTGTGGAGCAGGGAACACCAGGGGCTTTCTGCACCCTATAACCGCACTTTGGACAAACACAAGATTCAGGTCTTGCTTTAAAGCCCATGCCCCGTCTTCTACCAAAACCCCTACCAGGTCCTCCACCAAAACCAGCTCTAACCATTTTAACCTTACCTCCTTCTATTCTCAAAGCTTTAGCATTTACAACAGCATCTGCAATTTTTTTCCTAGCTGAAGTTAGAATCCTATGGAATGTTGGTTGTGAAACATTCATTTTTTTAGCAGCTTCTTCTTGGTCAAAACCCATCAAGTCCTTTAACCTTACAGCTTCTAATTCATCAACCCTTAAAACAACATCTTCAAGGTCAGAGTCTGTAATTCCAAACGGCTTGAAGTAGTTTATGTTGGGTTCAAAGAATATTCTCCTCCAACGCATTGGTCTTGGCATATTGCTAACCCCTCACTAATTTAGCACCACACTTTGGACAAGTTAATGAGTTACAAGGTACGCCTCTTTCATGTTTTACTCTATAACCGCACTTTGGACAAACACAGTAATCAGCAGGTCCAAGTCTCTTTCCAAAACCTTTAGAACCTCTCAAGCCACGCCACCAACCAAAACCAACTCCAAAATCATTCTTGTAAAAATCTGTTGAGACATTATGACTCTTAATCTGTATGCTCACATACTTCAGGTTTTTCAGTTCACTCGTCAATGTTTGTCTCAATCTTTCAGATATTTTAGTAGCTTCATCAACACTCAAGTTACTAGGTAATTTTATCTCCAGATTTGCTGTTATAACTGAACCCCTCTTTTGAGTTTTCAAGCTTGATAACTCTATCTTCTGCTCTGATAAAATGTTCTTAATCTTTTCTTCAACATCCTTTCCTGCAGAACTGTCCAACAGTGAATCAACAGCTTCCTTACCTAATGAAATAGCTTCTTTCAAAATGTAAAATCCGATTAGTATTGCTATTATTGAGTCAGCTTGAGCAAAGTACTTTGAAACAAACAATCCTATTAAAACACCAATTGATGTTAGAGTGTCAACCCTACTGTGAACTCCGTCAGAAATCAAGCTTATGCTGTTGTAAAGTTTTCCATACTTTATTTTTAGTCTTGCCATAATTTCATTGAGAACAGCAGAAAACAACATCACACCAACAGACAGGTAGTTTACAATTATAATCTCAGGTTTCAAGAGCGATTTTATTGAGCTATAAATTATACCTAGTGCTGTTATGAATAGGATTACTGTTATTATGAAACCAGCAATAACCTCTGCTTTGTAATGACCGTAAGGGTGCTTTTCATCAGCAGGTTTCTCGCTTATCTTTATCCCTAAATAGCTGATCGCTGATGAGAAAATATCTGTAGTTGAGTGGATTCCATCAGCGAGTATTGCAGAGGACTTTGACAATAGACCTATAACTACTTTTGTCACTGCCAAAACCACATTAGCAACTAATCCAATTAATGGGATTTTGTTTTTCATGTTAAACAATAAACCAAAACTTAATCATTTATTGTTTTTGTTCTTCTTTATTTTCTCTGTTATCAAGTTTTTTCAATCTGTCCTCAATCATTCTCTTTTCAGCTTCTAAAGCGCGTAGTTCCTCTTCAAGCATTCTTCTCTCAGCTTCTCTGTTGTCAGGTGTTGGTCCAAAATCTCTGTAAGGCACAAACTGCCAAAACCTCCACCCTCTACCAAAACATCTTCTAAATCCCATTCCAAAGCCTCTTCTCCAACCATAACCAGCTCCCCTTGGAACACCCTTTGTGTATCCTGGAGTGCTATAACCAGAGCAGTAGCCAAGGCCACGACCAGTTCTTGGTCCCAAACCTTCAGGTCCTGTTCTATCTCCAAAAGGCATTTTTTTCACCTCCAACATATTTTATTTGAATTATTATTCAAAACTATATTGAATATATATTCATAACTTATATTTAAATCTTTCGCT
>CAZNLC010000011.1:0-6730 GCA_964573865.1 uncultured Methanosarcinales archaeon
TCCTAACCAACAATTTATTAAATGATTTATTATTTGTTAAATGATTTATTTAAATATAATTCTCTTTTACTTTATTATTATGACACAACTAAGCATTTTCCTTGTCAAGGGTGATATTACAAAGTTGGATGTTGATGTTATTGTTAATGCTGCTAATCCATCATTGCTTGGTGGTGGGGGTGTTGATGGTGCTATTCACAGAGCAGCAGGTCCATTGTTGAGAAAGGAGTGTTTGAGGATTAGACAAGAAAAGTATCCAAATGGTTTGCCTCGTGGTGAGGTTGTTATGACTAAGGGTTATAATCTAAAGGCAAGATTTGTTATTCATACTGTTGGTCCAAGGTTTGGCATTGACAAACCAGAAGATGAGATCTTGAGGGAGTGTTATCTTAATACTCTGAAACTCGCTGATTCTAAGGGGTTAAAGAGTATTGCTTTCCCATCAATATCAACTGGTGCTTATGGTTTTCCAATTGAAAGGGCTGTTTTGATTGTTAAGGATATCCTGTTAAATTATAAGCCAAAATTCTTAGAGAAGGTTTTCCTTGTTTTGTTCTCTGAACACGATTTTAGCATCTACGAGGAAAATTTTAAAAATATGAATAATGTATTTATTCATGATGAATCAATATAGTGCTCATTTGAATTATGAAGTTGAATCGCTTGCTTTCTTGAATGAAAACTTTAGAGATATTCATAACGCTTATTATTCAAAGCTCGAAACTACTGCTTTAGAAACAGGTTTGGATTTTATTGATGATTTATGGAGCAAAATCAAGCTTGAATAATTTCACTATTCTTGAAAAGTTAAAAAGTTTAATAAAATATGTTGTGAGTTTTTATTTACAATGGAATTTAAGATTACTAAGAAGAAGGGTTTTAATCTTGAGAAATATAGGAAGCAAGATTTAGATGTTGCTTATGAGTTCTCTAAAAAAGTTTATAGAGAGTTTAAAGCTTTCATAAAAGCTATTGTTTTGTTCGGCAGTTTGGCAAGGCAGCAGCAGAAGAGCAAGGAGGGAGACATTGATATTATGGTTATTGTTGATGATCTAACTGTGGAAATGACTCCTGAGCTTGTTGAGGCTTACAGGATTATTATGGAAAGATTGATAGTTGAGACAAGTCTTAAACTTCATGTTACAAGTTTGAAGTTCACTCACTTTTGGGAATATGTGAGAGCTGGTGATCCAATCGCGATTAATATACTTAGAGATGGTGTTGCTATTTTGGACACAGGATTTTTTGAACCATTACAAGCTTTGTTGTTTCAAGGGAGGATAAGACCAAGTGATGAATCAATCTGGGCTTATTATTCAAGAGCTCCGAGAACTTTATCATTGTCAAAGAATAGGTTGTTGCAGGCAACTCTTGATTTGTACTGGGCTGTTATTGATTCTGCTCACGCTGCTCTTATGAAAAAAGGTGTTGTTCCACCAACACCAAAGCATGTTGCTGATTTGATGCAGGATGTTTTAGTTAAGAAGGGTATTCTGGAGAAAAAATACGTGGGTACAATGAGGAAGTTTTACAATCTATCAAAGAAGATTATCTACAGGGATTTAAAGGAGGTTAGTGGTAGGGAGTTTGATTCTTACTTGAAAGAAGCTAGGGATTTTGTTAGGAGGATGCAGTTGATAGTTGAGGGGAAGAAGTAGTGTCTTATTTATATTTTATTTATCTTATTTATATCTTCTTGATTGCGTATACTTAAATTTGCCACTTGAGTTTGTTACAAGCTTAATTTGTTGTTTTATTTGTTATGTTCTTATTTTAAACTCCTTCTTTAATTCCTTCAAGAATTTTTCTTTTTTATTTAGATTTCTAATTAGTTTTTTATTTGCGACTTGAACGAGCTTTTTCAAATACTCTTTTGTTATTAGAACTCCTGTTTTGTCATGAACTATTGTGCTCATAAGATCTGTTCCCTCAATTTCAACTATTATTCTCTTTCTTGTTGCGATTATGCCTGATTTTTTAAAACCAGAATACCTTGCAATGTCAATAAGTTTTTGAGCATCATCTAATGTTCTACAACAAACATGGAGTATGAGGGGTTCTTGTTTGAACCAAATACTTGAACCTTCTTTAAGATTTAATTTGTTTTCAAATAGAATTTTACTCAAGACCTCAAATTCTGCTTTTTCATGTGTTACATAGAGCCATTTTACCTTGTCTTTTCTCCTCTCTTTTGGCACTTCAATAAGCATTATTCTTCCAGAACAAGAGCTTGTTGTGTAGTATTGTTGTAATGAATTAATAGCATTCAATAGTTCAATAATTTCCTTGTCCAAACTACCTTTTTTTGATTTATCATTTTCAACCATCTTTTTTAATGCAATTTTCTTCTCGTTTTCAAAAACACTCATAAACTGAAGTTATTCTGCGAAATTTAAATGTTTTTTTGTTTTGGAAAATAATTGATAGTGCAATAGAATTACTTAGTTGAAATTTATGTGGTAGGGATTAATAAAAAATAAAAAAATTGTTCAGCTGTAAATTTCAGCTGTTTATCTCCTTAACATCCTTGCTATCATTAAGAGTATTATTCCAACTACTAAAACATTGGCTGCTATTAACAACACGAGGTATGTTGTACTTTCTGTAAAACTTTCTCTCTGAACAGGAACTGCTGTTACTCCAGGTGTTGGTGTTTCAACAATTATAGTTGGTGTTGGAGTTTCTGTTGGCGTCTGTGTTGGTGTTGGAGTTTTCTCACAATCTTTTACTTTTACTGTTAGTGTTTTATAATCGAACATTATATCCTCGTCATAGTATGTTTTTATTGTTATCGTGTAAGTTCCAGCTCTCAAGTCCTCTGGAATATCTATTGTATAATGGAATGTTTTAGTGCTGTCCTCATCGTAAGGGTCATTACTCAATTCAAAGTTTTCTCTTTGAACGAATTTCAATGATGGGCTTTCAACACTCAATGCTGCTTCATCCTCATACTGCCTTCCAAGATTTATTACTTCCACATCCAAATCAACTGTTCTATCGCAGGACACTTCTGTCGGGTAAACCTCTGCCCTCTTTATCTCAACAGCGTGATTCTTCTTCTCAACATTCAATTTTGCAGTTATCTCTGCTTCTTGTGTATAACCATCCTCATCTTCTCCTTCTGCATGAATTATTAAATCGTATTCACCCTCATCAACTTTCAGTGGAATTTTGAAATCGATTGTTTTCGTAATTATACTATTATATCTTATGTCAAATTCCCTTGTTTCTTCTTCAATATCATCACCATCATCTATAGCAACTGCTGTTACTGTTATAACAACATCATTTATATCAACTTTTTCAGTTGATGTGTACATATTCTTAACTTGAACTTTAACTGTAACATCAGATTCTGGTTTTACATCCACTATATCGCCTTCTCCGACGTTGTTGTTCCTTGAACCATCTACTGTTATATCAACATCGTATATTTCTAATTTTTGTGGTGTTCCTACTTCTATGTTGAATGATTCTGAACTGGACAGTGTTCCGTCACTCACTTGGACTGTGACAGCGTATGTGCCAGTCTCTGTTGGGTGCCATGTTATAAGCCCAGAAGTGCTTATGTTCATACCTTCTGGTTTTTGAGTTAGTGAGTAGGTTATAGAGTCACCGTCTGGGTCATAGGCATTAACTTGCAAGCTGAAATCCTTATCAACCACTATGTTCTGGTCTGCAATAGCTTCTATTACAGGAGCGTCTTCAACAGGTTGAACTGTTATTAACATTGTTGTTTCATCAGTTGCCATTCCATCACTGACTCCTACCTTACAAGTTGCATCTCCATTGAAGTTAGGTGCTGGTGTGAAATAAAGGATTTCACCGGTGACTTGACAATCAACTTGTGAGGTGTTTTCCTCAGCGACATAGTAGGTTAGTGCATCACCATCAGCATCTGCTGCATAACCGCTCAAGTTAAAGGATGAAGTTCCAGAGTCTTCTTGTATTGTTTGTGGTGGCAGTGGCAACGCCCATGATGGGGCATTATCTATGAATAGGACTCTTGGAGTTCCCCAAGCAAAGCTCATATTATCATAACACTTTATATTCCATGTTATCATTGCTCTTGATGTGAAAGTTTCTGTGAAAGTGTTAGTTCCGTTTGAAACACTGTTGTTTGTATCTTTTATTTCAAAACTTCCTGTTTCGTTTGTGTACAAGCTACAATTTTTTAGTTGGTAGTCGCTCGTTACATTATAAGCGAACATTATTGTTCCAGGAGCTATCACTTCATTGTGCTCTGGACTTATCAGCGTAACAGTTGGTGTAAAGGCTTTAACACCAAATACTAACAAGAATACCATTAAGGCATACATAAAAATTTTTAGGCTTTTCATCTTCAAAACCCCCATTTGTTGGTTTTTGATTTTTTGCTCTTTTTAATGCGAGTAAAAACTTTGTCTTTTATAAAATTTACTTGTTTTTAGTTATTTCAATATAGTCATAACAGTTATTTATCTCGTAGTAGTTACATCACTATTTAAATATTATTATACTGGAGTATATATTTTGCTTTTTGTTGAGAATACGCGAGAATATAATTACCTATTCACAGATAACCCCACTTTCTTATTGCTTGTGCTAATTCAGGGTGTTTTCTTGAGTATTCCAAAATGTCTACTCCTTCCATAGCTGCATCAACAGCCTGTCTCATAGCCCTCGCACCTGCTCTTGTTCCTTTTGGATGACCGTGTATTCCACCGCCTGCTTGTATTATTATGTTGGTTCCTAAGAAATCAATTAGTTTCCTAACAAGTCCTGGATGAAGACCCCCAGATGAAACTGCAAACACAGGTTTTATCCCATTCCATTCTTGGACTAAAAAGCTTTTTCCATCCTTAAAGAATGATTTTTCAATATCCTCTTCTATCTCTCTAATCTCTATTTTTGAACCTTCCATCTTTCCAACACCAGTTCCTATGTGAATTTGATCAACTCCTATCAATCTTGCAAGTTTTGCTATTACCAGCATAGTCATACCATGCTTTTTATTCTTCGTTAGTGCTGCGTGCATTGCCCTGTGAGCGTGAAGTATTAATCCAAGTTTCTCATTGTAGTTTCTTACTGTTTGCAATCCTGAGAATCCAGCTGTTATTATGTCTATCATTGCGTATTCATTGCCATAATCTTTTGCCATTTTCATTCTTCTTAGCATTGTTTCTGTTTCTCCAGTAATATTTACCACATAACCCTTTTTTTCTCCAGTCTCAAGCTCTGCTTTCTCTTTCATCTTCAGTGTCTCCTTTAATCGTTTCTCAAATGAGTTAAATTTCATAGAAGTTAGGTTCTCATCGTCTTTCACGATATCACACCCACCAACCCAAGATTCATAAGCCACTCTCGCATGTTGTTTCTCGTTCAAACCGACCTTTGGTTTTACAATGGTTCCCACAAGAGGTCTGTGTTTTATCTTGAATAGTTTTCTTACGCCTTCAATTCCATACTTTGGACCCTTAAATGCTTTAATCATGCTTTTTGGAAATTCAATGTCAATCAATCTCAAATTTTTCAGAATCTTCATGCCGAATATGTTTCCAGCTATGCTTGATAGAAGTTGGGGAATGTTGCCAATCTCGAACAAATCCTCATTGTAAGCTATTTTTATGAAGCCCTTGTTCTCACCTGTTTTTTTTATGCTGAAAACATGAGGTTTTAGCCTTCTTGCAATGTTCTTGTTCATTGTTAATATTGTAGTCCAAGTTCCTATTGAAGACTCAGCCGCTATTTGTTCACAAGCCTTTCTGAAGTTTATTCTTGACTCAACATAGTATTCAGCTATCAGTTCTTTATTTGAAGGTTTATATTTTAAGTCTATGTAGTTGAGCATTTTATCACCTTTCAAAAAATCCTAATTTCAATACTTTAACTGAAGTGAACTCTAATCCTTCTTCTTGTTCCCATAATAGAAGTAATCTTCTATTCTTATATTCTCAGGAGTATAATCTCCTGTTCTTGGAGTTGGTTTTGTATCCTGCTCTTTTGTTTTTTGTTTAACATCTTCATTAGGTCCTTCGGTGCTCTCTGTTTTGTTTTTTTGGAGAATATTGAGTATTTTCTTTAAAGCCTCTTCCATAGAGTTTATTTCTGACACAATCTCATTTATTTTATTCTGCATTTCAAACATTGCTTTGTCATGGACATTCAACCTCTCCTTTACTTCCTCTAATTCACCCTGTTTTTTCAATGTTGACTGCTCTTCAGCTTTTTCCTCCATTATTTGTTCTGGAGTTTTCACTTCTCTTATGTTCTCATTGCTTTCTCCTCTAACCAGCTGTTCTGCTTGCTTTACAGCTTCCTCCATGTTAGAAGCAATCCCATGCTTTAACAATTGCTTTGCAAGTTCGTTCACTTTTGTAATCCTAAAAACTTCTCCCATTTTATCACCTTTTGCTCTGTTTAATTTGATTCTTGAACATCAAGATATTTTGATTAATCTTTGTTGTAGTTACTGTCTTTTATTTCTTTGCTTTTTTAGTAAAATTCTGTGAGCTAGCCTAAATTAATTCTAAATCAACTCTTGACTCAACACTTATAGCTTGACTATCACTTAATATCTCTATTCCTGCTGTTCCTCTTTGTCTTCAGTTTCTTCACTTTCATTAGAATCTTCTTTTTTCTGCTCAAGTTTTTCAGCTTCCCTCATAAGTTCAAGCACTGTTTTGTTCTCATTGGCTATGTTGTAGTCAGGTCTTTCAAACCTTGATGGGTCTTCCTCTTGAGTTTTTAA
>CAZNLC010000011.1:6830-9816 GCA_964573865.1 uncultured Methanosarcinales archaeon
CTATGTTGTAGTCAGGTCTTTCAAACCTTGATGGGTCTTCCTCTTGAGTTTTTAATTCTTCTGTTCCCTCTTCTGTTTTTTCTTCTGTCCCTTCTCTATTTTCTTCTGTTTCTTCTTGGGTTTCTGTATTTTCTTCTTCTATTTGTGCTGTCTCCTGTGTTTCTTGCGCTTCTTCTTCTATTATATTAGTTCCTTCTTCTTCTGCCTCTTGTGTTCTTAAGTTTTCCTCTATTTCTTGTGTTTGTGGTGTTGTCTCTTGTGTTTTTATAGCCTCTTCCTCCTGCTTTTCCTCTTCTTTCCCTCGTGTTTGTTCTTCTATATATTCTGCTTTTTCTTGTGTTTCTGCTTGTTCATCTTCCTCTTCTGTTTTTTCTTCTTCACCTTCTACTGCTGTGTTCTCCTCAAGTTTCTCCTCAACCTCTTCAATCTCCTTTTCAACCTCTTCTATCTTCTTCTCTTCTTCAGCTATCTTTCTTGTAATCTCACTTATCTTTTCCTCGTCTTTCTTCTCATCCTCTTCCAAATTCTTAACCTTTTCCATTTCATCCCTCCTCAACAACCTCTTAGCTAATTCTATTGAGTCGATGTAGCTATAGGCAATCTTTTTATCACGAAGTTGTTTTGCAAGTTTTTCCACTTCTTCGTCTTCCATTTTCACACAAAATTATTTTTTATGTTTGATATTATTCTTGTTAAATCAGTTTCAGTTATTATTCCAAGAAGACCTTGTTTTCCAATTATTGGCAATCTCCTAACCTTGTTCGTTGCCATTACAATGCTCGCTTCTCTTATAGAAGTGTCTGGACGAATTGTTATAACATTCTTCGTCATAACATCCATTGCCCTTGTCTTTTCAGGGTTTAAGCCTTTTGCAACAACCTTCCTAACTATATCAGTATCAGTTATTATGCCTACAGGTGTTTTCTTTCTCATAACAACAACAGAGCCTATCTTGTTATTACTCATGATTTCAGCAATCTTTTTTATCGTAGCTCTTTCACTAACCGCTTTGACATTTTTTGTCATGACATCTTTAACCCTATAATCATATATTATCATTTTCTAACCTCTTTTAGCTGTTGTATTCTCCACTTATTATTATAATTCCTATTGTGAAAAATGCAATGTATATCAGGAATGGTATAAGCGTTATAAAACTTATTGCTGGATAGTATTGTTTCCCAAGAACATCTATTAAAACCATTATTGTTGAAGAATAGATTGAAAGCTTTAACAACTTCTTGAATTCGTACTCTTTCTTAATCCACTTTGTTATTAAATACGCTATTAGAGCAACAATTGCTGTGATTAGAATATACTTAAGAGTGTAAAATATAAACAACAATATTAAAATAACAGGAGCGACAAGCCAAGCTAAAAGCGTTATTACCCTTATCAATTCAGAACTTCTCTCCTTCAAGTTAAAAAACTCTTCATACGAGAATTCCTTAACATTGTTCTTTGAAAATGCGCAAAGCTCCCTTGACAGCATACAAATAAGTGGTTTCTTAAAAACCCTGTTTGAAGTTATAAGTAGATTCTCTTCACTAATGTTTTTAGCATTCGTGTTCAGAACTATGCCAAGTCCAAAATTAACACTCTCCCTTGTTTTTATTTCTGGATTCAATCTTAACAATTCAACCTTTGAAAATGAATTCTCAAGCTCTTTTGGAAGCCCAATTAGTTTTGGAGTTAGTGTCAATGAGGATATAATCAAACAAGTAAG
Organism: uncultured Methanosarcinales archaeon; assembly: GCA_964573865.1. Classification (GTDB taxonomy): domain Archaea; phylum Nanobdellota; class Nanobdellia; order Woesearchaeales; family WAPY01; genus CAZNLC01. The sequence goes on from CAZNLC010000011.1 coordinate 8,557, forward strand.
TACAAGCATTATCAAATAAGAGTAGGCTTCCTTAGTGCTTCTTTTAATGAGTTTTGGATAAGAGTCAGGGTTCAAGGATTTGAGAATAGTTAGTAAGAACTTTAAGATGTTCTTTCTACTCCTGTGTACTTCAAACGCCTTAAATCCCTCTTTTTTTTCTTCAACTTTCATTCTGCTTGTTAAACTTGCTCTTGATATTGCTCTTATTATGTGATTTTTGCTTTTATATTATTTAATTTTTTCTATTTAATCTTTTGTTAAATTATTTAGACACACAAAAAGTTTTTAGGTGATTAGTTGTAAGAGGCGAAAAATGAAATCTGAAGTCATTGATAGATTAGCTGCTCTACAAACATCCGCTAGTTATAAGGGTTATAGTGAGACTTAGTCTTATTATATTAAACTCTATTTTGTTCTTTTGTGTTCTAGTATGAATATTGTGTCTTTTTCTTCTATTATAATCTTTTTTATGTTGAATGATTTAGAGATTATATCTTTGATATGTTCTGATTTCTTGCTCTTTTTAAGAACACTTATTGCTATGTTATTTTTCCCTTCCTTTGTCACTCTTATTATCTCTTCAATGGCTTTTTCAGGGTTTTCAAAGTTGTGTATTGCTGTTACGCATATTGTTTTGTCAAAGCTTTTATCTTTGAAAGGAAGTTTTTCCGCTTTTCCTACTATAGCTTTGAAATTCTTATTCTCTGTTGTATTAGCAACTTCAACCATTCTTTCACTCTTATCAATACCGGTTATACTGCAGTTAAAAACCCTTGATGAAATTCCAGAACCGCACCCTACATCAAGCAATCTGTCTTTTTTCTTTATGTTAAGGTTGTTTTTTATGATTGTGAGTTTTCTCAACTGTTCAATAAGGTGTAATTTGTCATAACCATTAGCTATTGAGTCGTAGTAGTGTGTTTCTTCATTGCTCATTTTGATTGTTTAACCAAAATATTTATAAAAAGCTTTTTGTTTATACTTTTATCATAAAATAAATTGGCGTTTTTTGTGTGAGGAATTGTTAAAAATAAAAAAGAGGTGTTAGTTTGGGCAGGGCGAGGACAGGTATAAAGGGTTTAGATGAATTATTAAATGGTGGTTTTCCAAGGGGTTCTTCTATTCTTGTTTGCGGTGGTCCCGGCACTGGCAAGAGCATCTTTGGTTTGCAATTTATTTATTCAGGTGCAAAACTTGGGGAACCTGGGCTTTACATAACGATTGAGGAGAAACCTGCTAAGCTTAGGGAGCAGGCGAAGT
>CAZNLC010000012.1:0-9384 GCA_964573865.1 uncultured Methanosarcinales archaeon
TTCTTAAAAGAGCTGATTATATAGTGATAGCTGGTGCTATGATGTTCACCTTTTTGAAAGCTCAAGGTTATAATGTTGGAGACTCAATTTATAAAGGAGAGGAGATTGGCATAGCAAGGAAGATTTTAAGATTGGGTAAGGAGAAAATTGTGTTGCCTGTTGATGTTGTTGTCGTAAAAGATGGTGCTGGTTTTAAAAGGGTTGCTAACTCAAAAACAAGATTAAAAACAAAAATTGTTTCATGCAATTCTATTCCAAGTGGTTATATTGGCTTGGATGTGGGTCCGAAGAGTTTGAAGTTGTTTAAGGAAAAACTCGCTGGTGCGAAGCTCTTGTTGTGGAATGGTCCATTAGGTTACTGTGAGAGGAGAGAATTCTGCAAAGCAACTTATAATATTGCCAATTTTATAACAAAGCTTGATGGTGAAACAATCGTTTGTGGTGGTGACACTCTTAGTATTCTGAACAAGTTGAGGATTACCAAGAGGTTCAGTTTTGTATCAACTGGCGGTGGAGCTTCTCTTGCTTTTCTTTCAGGGGAGGAACTTCCTGCGTTGAAATCTCTCGGAGAGAATTATAGGAAAGATTAATATTGCAGCGTGAGAGTGATTGTTTTCACTTGAACGTACTTTTAATGAATATTTATTATAAAATAGTTAAAATAGAAAATTTTATATATGTTTGTATTTTTCATTTGTTTGGGGTGGAGAGCTTTGGCTAACAATAATTTAGAAGAGGGTATTAAAGAGTCGTTTAGAGCTGTGAGAAAAGATATTTTAGGAATCTATAATGAGCTTAATTCTCTTAAGAAGAAGCTTGATTCTGAAATCTATTCTAAGCTTAAAAGCTTGAGTTTGAAGGTCTCTGCGAATAATGAGAAGAGGAAGAAGGTTGAGAAAGAAATCAGTAAATTAAAACAAGATATTAGTGTTATTGATGAGTTTATTGGAAAATTAAGAGGCCTAGAAGTTAAGATTGAAAAGTTCGAAAATGAATTTTCTAATCTTAAGAAATCAATCAATGAATTGTCTAAGAAGTCGAGGAAGGGTTTAAAAGCTCTGGAAAGGGTTAGTAATAAAATAAAAACTCAAGAAATTGGTTTAAGAAGGGATTTTGACACTAAAATTGAGAATCTCTCTTCCCAGCTCAATAAGATAAAACAAAACTTGGGTGTTTTATCTGAGATTAAAGAAGCACTTGCTGTTATTAATGAAATAGCTGAGAATTACGCTTCTATAGACAGTGTTAGGAAGGTAAATAAAAGAATAACTTCAAGGATTAACAGGTTGAAGAAGAATGTTGAAATAATCTATGATGACCTCGCTGACTTTGAAAGAATTTTTGTTCAAAAAAATGACTTCAAGATTGCAATTTCAAGGATTGATAAGAAGATTGCTAATTTCAACAATGAGCTGAACAGATTCTTGGAAGAGACTGTTGAGAGAGGAGAGCTTGATTCAAGAACAAGAAGTTTGAATGCTAAAATTATAAATTTGAAGAAAGAATTGAGTAAAGTTTATTTTGAACTTGACGAATTAAAGAAATTATCAAAGAAAAACTATTTGAGAATAAGAGAAAACGAGAAACTCTCAATTGACATTGGTAAGGTTGAAGTAAAAACTAATAAGCTTGAGAAGAAGATAGTTAAGTTGAGTAAAAATTTAGAGGTTGTTAGGAGTTTGTTTGATGCTGAAGAACACAGAAATAACATAATAGAAAGCAAGATAGATTCCTTGAGTAAGGAAATAACTGCTTTAAACGCAAGATTGGATAATCTTGAAAATATTTCATTCCCAGGTTTAACAAAGGTCTTGAGGGGGAAGAAACAGATTTCCAAACCATCAACCACAACCTACATCATTATTGGCATGTTGTTCTTGTTTACTTTTGCCTTGTTGTTAGCAATAAACTACCCTCAACTGTTAACACACATCTTACCTAAATCTGTACAAAAGAATATTAGTGGTTTTATTGGTATAACAAACATCACACCTGAGAACTTGTCCAAAGTCAGTAACATTAGCAATATAAATAACATAACAATAACTAATGTTTCTGAAGGTGTTGTAATAAAGAATCTTACAAAGAATCTCACAGCGAATAAGACAAAAAACATAACTAACATAACAAAGGGCAATGTTAGTGAGGGAAAAGCACAGATAGAAACGAATTTAACTGTTCAGATTACACAAACTAAAACCCCTAAAAAAGTGGAGAGAGTTATTTCTGGTGAAGAGCTTGAGAAAAAGAATGAACTTTGTATTTTAAAGTACGAGTGTAAGAGAATTGCTAATAAGTATTTTTATGATTGCTATTATAGTGTAGAGGATAATAAGTGTCATTGTTTTAAAGGAAGTTTTGAAGATTGTGATATTAAAAAACTCTCAGAGCTCAAGGAAAAGTACAACAAGTTTTCTAAACTAAAAGAGAGCTTTGACGTTTTTAAGAGGAGAATAATTTATGCTTACTCAAAGATAGCATTTTTCACATTTATCTACAAGAATTATATTATAGTATCGCTCTTTGGAGTTTTTGTTCTGCTATTGTTGTTAAGCTTCAAAACTCAAATAATAAACTTTTTCACAGAGGAGGTTGAGGAAGAACCAACCGTGAAAAAGTCAGAAGGGAAAGCAAGAAAGAGGAGAAGTAAAAGGAAGTAAGAAATTAAAGAATAAGAAATAAAACAAATAGCTTAATTGGTTCTTCACTTTTTCTGTTCTTGTTTTTTGTCTTCTTTCTTGACTATAGGGTATGGGTCGTAAGTTCCCCACCAAAATTCGCATTCATTACACCAGTATCCCCAAACACCAAGTTTTCTCACTGACATCATTGACCCACACTTTGGGCAGAGCTTTGGAACAAATGTAATTTTTATGCGTTCAAGTTCTTCATTCTTCTTCCTTATCTCCTCTAATTCCTCCTCTGATAGCATCCTTCTTTCTGGCTTAATTTTTCTCCTTCTTCTCCTAAAAAAATTGAAAATTCCCAAGCCAACCACCTCACTAAAACTTGTAATATGTTTAAGTTACTTGTGAGTGAACCAAAACACCATTATTTCCTCTCCATTCTGAGTTTTCTCCTTATGGTCAAGTCTACAAAATCCAAACCTCTCAAACTGAACAACCTCTCCAACATTCACTTTCTCAACAGTTTTTTCCGCAAAACCTTCTTTATAAGTGTGTTCTGGAGTGAAGATTTTAACTTTTACAATTTGTTCTTTATCGTCTGGGAGCCAATGCATTATTTTAGAACCATTTTCCTTGTATTTTTTATAGTCTAAAGAATCAAACAAAAATTCATCTTTTTCTTTCCTAAAATTTAGGCAATCCATTAATCTGTAGAGTTCACCCTGCTTTAAAGCTTCAAAATCTTTCTTTGTGATGAGGAACTTATCCTTTGTTTTAAAATTTCTTAAGCCATACTCTTCGTGTTCAGGGTGTAATTTTATTTTTATTTCCTGTTCAGGAGCTCCCTTTATTTCGATAGTGACAGGGTCCTCAATGAAGAAGAATCTTTTGGCAATAGGGTCTAATATTCTTCTGTTTATAGAAGCAATCACACTCCAATCTATGTTTGTCGGTGTTGGACTAAGCCCCACTTTTCTCGCAAGCTCGTAGTATGTTTTAGTGTGTATTCCCCTCCTTTTTAAAGCTCTCAAAGTTACCAAACTTGGATCGTCCCAACCAATTACCTTCTTTTCCTCAATCATCTTCCTGATAATTCTACCTTGGGTTACTGCTCCAACAATGTTGAATCTGCCGTATTGAACAACCGTTTGTTTCTTAAAACCGAATAGGTCTTTTATGTAATTTTGAAGTTCAATTCTCATCTTCCCAAATTCTGCACTTCTTAAGATGTGAGTCACTCCACAAAATTCCTCCTCAACTGCATTTTCAAAGTCATAAACTGGATAGACACAGTACTTTGTTCCTTGTCTATAGTGAGGAGTATAACTAATTCTAAATATAACCGGGTCTCTCATAGCGTAGTTTTTTGATTTCATATCAATTTTAAGTCTTAAAACACACTCTCCTTCTTTATACTCTCTATTAAGCATTTTCTTCCATTCATTCATACTTTGTTCCGGAGTTTTGTTCCTGCACTCACATTCTACACCTTTCCTTCTAAGCTCTTGCATCTTCTCCCTTTGGCAAAAACAAACATACGCTTCCCCTCTCTTTATTAGTTCTTCAGCGAGTTTGTAGAACTTTGGAATATCATCACTGACAAAAACTGTTTTGTCGGGCTTTATGTTTAAGTATTCAAGAACATCCTCTTTCATCGCGTCAACATATTCCTGCTTCGAAGTTTTTGGATTAGTGTCCTCAAATCTTAAAATGCATTTTCCACCGTATTTTTTTGCGTATAGGTAGTTTATTAAGAATGAAAGTGCGTGTCCAATGTGATTATACTTTGATGGTTCAGGTGGTATTCTAGTGACAACTTTTCCAAATTCAGCGTTTGGAAGTTCTGCTAAATCTTTTTCCTTCTTTTCTTTATGCAGTAACTCAGGGGCGATTGTTTTTAAAGTTTCTTCTTGTTCTTTCAAACTCAATTTATTGATTTCAGAAGTAACTTTTTCACAAAGTTTTAAGAGTTCTTTTATCTTTGATTTCAACTCTTTGTTTTGAGAGATTACCTTTCCAAGAACTGCTTTTGCATTTGAGTTACCATTGTGGAATACTGCGTTTTGTAGTGCGAATTTTTTCACTATATTTATGATTTCCTCATTAAAGTCGTGTTGTTCGCCTGTCATAAGTGGGATTATACAAGGTTATTATTTAAAACTTTTGAATAGGTGAATTAGGTTTTAGTGTTTGTAGAAGGAATTATGAGAATTAAATAAAAGTAATAAAAATAATAGAAAAATTATAGGTCTTTTGCCATGACTGTTTTTCTATTGTTTGCCTTGGCTCTTTCACAAGCCTCCTTGATCAATGCTTCTACTTTCTTTGCCAGAGCATCTGCAAAGTCACTTGCTACTTGAAACTTTACACCATCAACTTCAGCATAATCTTTTATTTTGCTTCTTACTATTATGTCTCCCACATTTATCACCTCACTTGTTTTGTTACAGAAGGAAGGGTTTTATTGTTATTTATAAGCTTTTTTGTTTTTAAATATGCTGTACAAATAATTTGACTCTCTTTCTGATTTACCTTTTGATCTATCTTCTGGTCTTGCGATTCTTCTTCTTCCTTGCCTTTCTTGCTTTCGTAGTTCTTGATGATGTTTTTTCTGTTGAGAGTTTTTTTATTCTTGATTTTATGTTTCTTATTCTCTGTTCAATTTTTTTAGCTTCTTCCTTAGAAAGTTTTCCTTTTATAATCTTGTATTGTTGTTCTATGTTCTTCATAATTTCTTTTAACCTTTTTATTTTCATACTTTTTTCTTTTTTCAAAATCTTTTCTTCAAGAATTCTCTTCCTCTCTTGTTTTGATTTTTCCTCAACTATGGATTTTTTTATTGTTTTAAGCAGCTCTTCCATTTTAAGATATATCTTCGCTTTGTCGTCAATCATCTTTATTGCTTTTAACCTGTGGTTAACATAAACTTTCAATCCCTTACTTGCTTTCTTCATCAAATCTTTTATTTCACGGTTAATCCTTTTTATTCTTTCTTCTAACTCTTTCTCTGTTTTTGGTTTATTGTACTTCTTTATGGTTTTAGTTACCTGGGTTTTATGTGTTTTAGTTGGGCTTAGAATTTTATTTGATGCTTCACTCTCCTTTCTAAAAATTGTTTTTTCCTCCTCAACTTTCTTCGCAGCTTCTCCTAAGAGTATTATGAAGTTCCTAAGTTTCTCTATGTTGACAGAATTCATTTTTATTCTTCTAGAATTTTATTTCATGCCTTGGGAGGGGTTTTCCCTTTAGGGTTTTACCTTGTGGTTGCGGTATATTCTGTGTGGGCTGTGGTGGTTGTGGTGGGTAATTTTGTGGGAATTGTCTTACCTGTGTTGGTGTTGGTTGCATAGGTTGTTGTATGGGCTGTTGCACTGGTTGCTGCATTGGTTGAGGTGCTGGTTGTGATTGTATCATCTGTACAGGTACTCTTATGTATCTTGCTCTTACTTGTTGTCTCGTGTTCTCTCTTATCTTTGGTAAGTGTTCATTTAGTATATCTGCTAAGGCAAGTATGCCACGAGCTATTTTTTCATTTTGTTCTACTAAAACCTTCATATTTGTCTCTGGTTGGTTGTCTTGTTTCTTGAGTTCTTCAACAGCTTCCTTGAATACTTGAGTGAGTTCTTCAATTGATTCTTGTAAGGTTTTTTCACCCGGAATCTTTTTTGCTTGAGAATTAGCTCTTATTTCCTGTTTCAAAACTTGAATTTCCTTCTTTAAAGCGTTGATTTCACTCTTTGGAATTATCTCGTATTCTTTTGCCATACTAACACCTCTTTTTGATTTTTATTTTGATTTTTAATTAAATCTTGAATTTAATATTCTTGCATTTTATTGATATAACCCTAAGAATAAAAGCTTTGTTTTTTATAAAATTTTTCTTTTTATTGTCCCTACTCTATTCTTTCTTATTCTTTTTTTATTATTTGTTAATCTCATCCTTTATCTTGCTCTTATGCCACAATACTTTTTAGGAAAGTTTTTAATGTAGTTTCAAAACTTGATTATTATGTTGGGAAGAAAGTTTAAGTTGAATTTTAATTTAAAGGATAACCATAAAAGTATAACTTGTGTAATTCTGAAATACACCTGCTTTATAGTTTTGTTGTTCACACTGCTTGTTAGTTTAGTTGTGGTTGTGTTCTTTATTGTGAAAAAAAATTTTGGAGAGTTTGTTAATAGTGGATTCTTGTTCTTGATTATGCTTATCTTATCTTTGGAGGTTGTGGTGTTTGTTTTTCATAAGAGGTTCTCCCACAGACAATCAAAGAGTTAGAAAGAGGAAAAAAGAAAAAAAACTGTTCTTGTTGTGTAATTAATGTAGGTTATATCTATGTTATCTCTGCAGTGTCTTTAGATTTTTTAGTAACCTCCCATTCCACCTGGCATTCCTGCTTGACCTGGCATTCCAGAGCTTTCTTTCTTTCCACCAGACGCTATAACATCATCTATTCTCAATATCATTATCGCAACCTCTGAGGCTGATTGAATCGCTTGTGTTTTTATTTTCAGGGGTTCAACAACTCCAAGTTTCCAAGCATCTATTACCTTACCACTGAAAACATCAATACCAGCCCATTTCTTGCCCTTATCGTGCTCTGCTTTCAACTCTGCAAGTATATCTATTGGGTCCAAACCAGCGTTCTCTGCAAGTGTTCTTGGAATTACCTCTATTGCCTCAGCGAATGATTGAACAGCGAGTTGTTCACGACCACTTAGTGAGTTGGCAAACTTCCTCAGTTCTTTAGCAAGTTCTTCCTCAACAGAGCCTGCTCCTCCAACAACTGAACCGTATTTTAGTGCTGCTGCAACATCTCCAATTGCGTCTTCCATAGCCCTTTTCACTTCATCAATAACATGCTCTGTTCCTCCTCTTATCAACATTGTAACTGCTTTTGGGTTTTTGCAATCAGTAACAAAGGTCATTGCTTCATCCCCTATTTTTCTCTCCTCAACCAAACCTGCAAACCCAAGGTCCTTGCTGCTCAAGTCATTGAAACTTGTAATGATTTTTGCTCCTGTTGCACGCTCGAGTTTTTCCATATCTGACCTTGTTACTCTCCTAACAGCGTATATTCCTGCTTTTGCAAGATAATGTTGTGCAGTGTCATCAATCCCTTTTTGGCAGAAAACAACATTGGCACCTGTTTTCACTATTTTGTCAACCATTTCCTTGAGCATCTTCTCTTCCATTTCTATGAAGCTCTGAAGTTGTGATGGGTCCGTTATCTGAATCTTTGCGTCTGTTTCTGTGTTTTTAATCTCTATTGCAGAATCGAGTAACAGTATCTTCGCGTTTTTCACAATCTTTGGCATCCCAGGATGAACTCTCTCCTTGTCTAAAACAATGCCATTTATTAACTCTGAATCCTCAACACCACCACCAACCTTCTTTTCAATTTTTATGTTTTCTATATCAATCCTCTTTTCACCATTTATTTCGTCAATGATGCTTTTTACAGCTTTAACAGCTAGCTCTGCTAGTTTTTCCTTTGAGTGTTCTGCACCTTTACCTGTCATTGCTGTTGTAGCTATACTTCTTAGGATATCCTCATCATCCTCATCGATTTCTTCCGCAATGCTCTTGAGTATCTCTTGTGCTTTCTCAGTAGCTAATCTGAAACCTTTTGCAATGACTGTTGGGTGGATTTTTTTATCAAGTAGATCATTTGCTTTTTTGAGGAGTTCTCCAGCCAAGACAACTGCTGTTGTTGTGCCATCCCCAACCTCATCTTCCTGTGTTTTTGCAATCTCAACCATCATCTTAGCAGCTGGGTGTTGTATCTCTATTTCTTCAAGAATTGTAACACCATCATTTGTTATAATAACATCTCCCAATGTATCAACTAACATCTTATCCATTCCCTTTGGTCCGAGTGTTGTTCTTACAGTATCAGCAACTTGTTGAGCTGCTTCTATGTTATTGCGTTGAGCATTCCTCCCTGTTGTTCTTTCACTTCCCTCTGAAAGAATGAATATTGGTTGTACAGCCTGTGCCATGTTATCACCTCCTCTAACTTATTTTAATTCTTTTTTAGCACCCGCCAAGCTCTCAATACCAAGAGAAAAGTGCATGAATCAGTGTATAACTACTAATATATAAATATTTCGGTTCACTCTGCTATTCGTTTGGTTGTTAATATTATCAGAGGTTCTCAATTATTCTCAATATTTAGAGGTTTTATCTACAGAAATACTCCAAGTTTCTTATTTGGTAATCATCACTCAGTAATGTTTTTAGGTCAGGACTTAGTTTCTCTTGAATATCCTTAAGTTTTCTTATAGGGATAAATTTTGAGAGTTTCTCATCAAAAATATACTCTGCTGGTTTCAAGTTAAGGCTTTGTTTCAATTTAATAATAAACTTATGAGCAACTGCTTTTCTACCTTCTGGTATTGTGAAGTGGACACTCCCAAAGTACTTAACCTCTATTATATCATCCTTTCTTATTCCAGAAACCTCTTCAAAGAGTTCCCTTAATGCTGTTTCTCTTAGCTTTTCACCAGGCTCTGCCTTGCCACCTGGTGTTTCATAGTGTTGGTATTTTTTCCTGAATAACAAGTAAACCTCTTTTTCTGGATTAACGACAAAACAACCACTAAGCACAATTTCTTTCATGAGAGAAAACAGGAGGAAGATAGTTTAAAAATGTTTTCCCATAGAAATTGCCAAAATTTTATTCTCTAAGTATTTTATTCTATTCTCCAAGTGTCATTCCTTGTAATGCTTGTTTTATCTGGTCAACTGCTAAGTCCT
>CAZNLC010000013.1:0-9077 GCA_964573865.1 uncultured Methanosarcinales archaeon
GAAATTAGAAGGAAAGATAATATTTTTGGGGTGATCTGGTTCTCAAACATTCTCATATCCAATGGCGAAATAAAGAGATAAGTCTAGCGAAAGCAATAGATATGTATAATTTTGTTGTAACGCAAGAGAAAATCAGATTTAAAAAGAAACGAAAATTCAGCAAGGAAAACTAGTGAGAAAACAAAAATCATCTTATGTGGAGAATTTCCCACGAGATAATGAACAACCGCAAAAAATAAAAATTATTTATGGAGGAACCTACTCACTCCTCCATCTCGCCTATTGCTTCTTCTAATAAGGGTAGGATTGCTTTTGTTTCTTCTTTTGTTAGTCTTCCAAGTTTTGCCCATCTTTCATTGTTGTCTTCATCCATTGTTTTTCTCTGAATCTGTACCTTTGGTCTTCCATTGTTGTAACTCATCACTTTTACCTCTATGATTGAGTTTCCAATTTGTGTTTTTTTGCTCCATATTGTTTTGTCAAGTTCTTTTTCATAAGGCATTTTACCAACTCCTATTGTTTTTTAGTGGGTTTTTTGTTTTCATATAAAAGCTTTGGGTTTTTGAAGAAAAAAACAGCACAGCAGGACTTTTGCTGCTTGCTTGTTTTCTGGAACTCTAATCTTGATTGGGGGTGTCTGAGAAAATTTCAGAACTAAGACTTGAGTTCCAAGTCCTGCTTGTGCTGTGTCCTAGAGGACTATAATGTCCCCGCTTGCTTGTTTGCTGGCTTGCTTGTGTGAGCATAAAATTTTGTGATTTATTCAAGAATTCTTGTCCTACACCTCTTTTTCCCAAGGTCTCTTGATTCTTATTCATTGTTTTTTCCCCTTGTCTTGAGTTTTTCAATCTTTTTAAGTATGTGTTCGTCTTTTGATATAGCTTCCTCTATTGCTTTTTGTAAGTATTCGTTGAGAGTTATGTTTTTCAGAACTGAGATGATCTTGGCTTTTTGGTGAACTTCCTCTTTTAAAGGTATGTTTACTCTTTTCATCAAGTTTCCTCTTGCGTGGTCTTTGCATTTTTTTGTTGAATCAAGCGCTGTTAAACAAACTGAATTTTTATTATTTTAATTATTTAAATATTTTTCTATTTTTAAAAATAATGTTATCAATAGTAGTAAAACACTTTAATAATAAAAAAATTAATATATTTTAATGCTATAATTTAATAATAATTTTTACACAAAAATATTTTTATTATTGATATCATAAAAATTCATGATTCTGAGAGGTATTCCTACTCAAAACCAACCAATAGTTTTTTATACTCCAAAACAAACTTTTTTTAATATGAATGCGAGGGACCTTGTGATTTTACTTTTGACTGTGCTTGTTATTTTTCTCTTCATAATCATAGTCAAGAATATGATCGCAAAGTTTCTTGTTTAAAGTTAGCAAAAAGCTTAAAAACTTCATACTATAGTTTATGATAAAGATGCAAAGCAGGCTGGCAAACACGAAGAAAGCTGGAATAAGAGATGTTAAAGAGATAATCCTCATTTCTATTGTTTTTTTCATATTATTTGTGTTTAGCGTTAAATTGATGGATATGTCAAGGGAGAAGTCAAGAGAAGCTGCTTGTCGTTCTAGTGTGTTGGCTTCTTGGACAGGGAATAATGCGAAGAAAGTGTCTGACACAAGGTTGAACTGTAAGACAAACTATGTTTTGATATCAAGGGATGCCATTGTGATGAATGGTAAGAAGATTAAGAGTTTGAAGTGTTTGCATTCAAGTTTGGGGAGGTGCTCTGAAGAAGATGCTAATAGGATTGTGATGAAGGTTATTGCTGATGAGATGGCTAAGTGTTGGAATAAGTTTTTAGAAGGGCGTATTGATTATTCAAAGGTCGCTGTTGGTGTTGACCACTTGTGTTTTGTTTGCACTCAAATTAATATTGAAGAGTTGCCAAGTGGTTCTATAAGTTTTGATGAGTTGAAGTCCTTCTTGAAGAGTGAGAAGTTTGGTGACACAGGAACATACTATGATTACTTGTATGGAGAGCTTGATAGGGACTTTTCAAGTAGCAAGATTGATTGGAAGGGTGTACTTGCTCAAGGTGTTACAAATCAATTGCTCTCCGCGTTTTTTAAAGAGGTTGGTTCTTATGTTAAGGGTTTATTCTCAAAATCAGATTATAAGCTGGAATCTGGTAAGACCTATTATATTGTGTTTTATGCGAGGAAGGCTGGTTTCCCAATAAGTGATTATTTGGCTTTTATTGCGATAAAACCTGCTGATAAGATGATTGGTTTTTGTGAGCATTTGTACTAAAATGAGATTTAAGCTTAGTAAGAAGGGTTTGGGCACTGCTAAAGTTATTACTGGAGTTATCTTGGTGCTTGTATTTACCTTTATAATGATAAGGTTTATCACGAATGTCAACAGGATTAATGAGGAGAACTCTGAGATTGAAACTTGCAGGGAAAGTGTTGCTGCGATGGCTTCAGCTGTGAAGTTGAGTAAGGGTTTTTTAACAACTCAACTTAAATGCCCAACCCACTTCATAAACTTCAAGAGTGATGGTGTTTATAATGGTAAGAAAAAGATTTACTCCTACAAATCAAAGAATGCTAAGAGTGTTATAAGTGATGTTGTCGCTGATGAGATGGTAAAGTGTTGGAATAAGTTTCATGAGGGTAAACTAGAGTTGTTTAGAGAAGATAAGATATTCTGTGTTGTTTGTTCGAGTTTGCACTTTGAAACTGATGATGATATTGTTTTGAATAACATAGAAGCTGTTTTAAAATCAAAGAGATTAGCTGGAAAGGGGAGTTACTTTGATTACTTAACTGGTTTCTCTACTGAAAAATCATATGTCTTACCAAAGGACCAAGAGAAGATTGTTGAGAACTATAATTACATTGACACTAGAAGGTCGAAGGATTATGCTATTTTGTTTGTTTACATAAAAGGCCGTGACAGGGTTGAGGATTTTAAGAAGAAAACACTAGGCGCAACCCCTGGATTAGTACTGACTGGTCTTGGTATCGTTGGTCTTACAGTTGCAACTGGTGGTGCTGGGTTGGTAGTGGCTGGTGCGATCACTATAGGTGGTGGTTTCACAACCTGGTTAGGAGCTTCCCTTACAGGAGCTGAGCCTCAATGGGCTTCGTTCGTTGTTTTAAGGGATTATAACAAAGATTCATTGGAAAAACTCGGTTGTGAGGAACTCCCTGCAAGTCCTTGATAAATAGATAAAAATTTAAATCAAGAATGCTTTTTATGTGAAGATGAAGCTTAAAAAAAGAGGTTTGGAACTTCCTTCAACAATAACAACATGGATTTATGTTTTAATAATCTTGTTCATACTACTTGCTATAATACTGAAGGTGAAGGTGAAGAACGAGAGTTTATTGCTTAGAATAAGGGATATCTTGTTTTTTAGGTAAGGGTGATTGTATGGAACTTACATTTTCAACCATAATAAAATTTTTGATAGCTTTTATGTTGTTGATTGTTGTCTTGCTCATAATAGCCCCTAGGATAAAAGACCTTGTTGCTCCACTATTAGGTTTTAATGTGTGATGGTGATAATATGCTGAGGAACAAAAAAGCTCAAAGTTTACCATTAAGGGTTGTTATTGTATCTGCTATTCTCTTAGTCGTCGCTATTGTTTTGTTCTTTATCATCCAAAACTTTTATTCATCAACCAAGAAGAACCTTAATGAGACCCAGGGTATAATAGATAAGAACAAGGAAGAAGCACTTTCAACTTCAAGTGTTGGTGGTTCTTCTGTAACAAAGCAAGAGGCTTCCTTGAGTTTTAATGATGTTGTGCCTTTTTCTGCGTATGAGGGTTCAAGCTATGAGAAACGCTATAACCTGAATGTTGTGTGTGGTAAATCTCAGTTAGGTAGTTGTAGCAAAGCTGAGTTTTCAATAACAGATGAGAATGGTAATGAGGTTGATTGTGGTGGGGATTTGTTGTTAGGCGAGAGTGAGTTTGGGTGTTGTAAGAATAAGAGGGTTAATGTTTGTTTCAAGGTTAGTTCTGTGAGTGATGATGGTGTTGATTTTGAAATGATAGATGTTTGTTCTCAGAGTTTAGAAGGTATAAGACTTGGTTTGAAATCAAGTGCTTATATCTGCTGGCCTCCTGATGGAGAGGAAAGAGAGATTTATAAGATAACCTGGGAGAGCAAGAACAAGGCATATGTTACAAAGAGTGGTTCAACTTCTTTGTTTGATAGCTCTAAGTATGCAAATTTCAAGATAGTTAATATGTACCCTGAAAAGGAATACTACTGCTCTGTTAAAACTAAGAATGGTTTAAAGGTTTGTACTGTTTCAATTCCATTTGGTATTTATGTTGAGAGTTGTGATGATTGTAGTCTAATAACATTCTCTGTTGTTGAGAAGAGTGAATTGGAAAACTTTAATTATGGTAAAGAAACAGGAGAGAAAGAAAGATTAAAAGAGTGTAAGGGATAAGGTGTTTTTATGGGTACTAAACTCTCGCTTGAAAATCTTGCAGGCATAATTATTGGTGCTGTTATACTTACTACAATTGTTTATATTTTTGGGTTTCAGATAGAGCGGGCTTTTGCGAGTGGTAAGAGTGCTAATATTGTTGGTTCTATGAATTCACTAGTTGATACTATAACTCTCAACCTGCAGAGTGGTAGCAGCTCTAGTGTTCCTCTTGTCTTGGATAAGAACTCAATCCTTGTTGGTTTTAACAAATTCGGCAAGGTTGTTTACAAGTGTGGTCTTAGTAAGAGAAAGAGCATTGAAAAACCTTCTGTTTGTGGTGATTATGCTTGTCTTTGTGTTTGTGATAAGAAAAAGGATTGCAAGCCTGGCACAACACAGAATTGTAGGTTGTTGCCACAAGATATTGAGTATATTGTTGTTAATGGTGATGATAAGGATGTGAATTGTGGTGTTTCCTATTCTAAGGGTTCTGGTTTAAATGGAAGGTATATGTTCTTACTTGCCAATCCCATTGGTCCCATAGTCTCTGCTGATAAGTTCACAGTTAAGGTTACAATGGTAGACAATAAAGTTTATTTCAAGCTTAAGAAAGTGTGAAGATGTTCAGATCCAATAAGTTTGGGAGTACTGAGTGGAGTTTGATTGAGCTTGGCAGTTTGATAACTGTTCTTATTGTTATTGTTTCAATGTTTATTTTTGGCTCAAGATTCTATAATAACAAAGCTTATGAAGAGCGTTTTATAGCGAGGGATTTTTCAACAGTTATTGAGGCTTCACAGGTTGGTGTTGGTCGTTTGAGTTATGTTTACCCAATCAATCTTTCCTCAACAAATCTCAAGATGAACATAACAAATAATAGTGTTATGCTTTGGTTTAGGGATGGTGAGGTTCCTGAAAGGTTTTGGTTTTCCTTGAAGAGTGGTTTGAATCTAATCATTATGAGCAATGCTAAGAGAACAAGGGTTGAGCATTACAGTAATAAAATTGTGGTTTTTAAGGAGTAGGTTGTTAAAATGTTTTTTAGAAGGGTTTTTGGGAAGTTTGGAATAATAAGTTTGGCTGTTGTAAATCTTATCCCTAAGATTCTGTTGCTCACATTTATACTCTTGATGATTTGGACTTATGTTAGTAGTTTTTTAAGTGTTAATGTGAATGTGAATGTTATCAAAGCAAGGGTTGAGGTTCAAAAGTTGCTCTATGATAAGGATGTTGTTCTTAGTGATGAGCTGAATATTTATCCTGGAGTTATTGATGTTAGAAAGTTTAACAGCGGAAGTGTTGATAAGATATTCTACTTTAAGGATGACAATAAGTACTTAGCTATAAAGTTTACTTTAAAGGATGATGTGGGTAATGTTGTTAAGGAGGTTGTTGTTAATAAACCTCACTACGAGGATATGCTTGCAAGGAGTTTTTTTTCAGGCGAGGGTTCTACTAAGAGTTATAAATTATTCGATGGAGTGCTCTTTTTTGACGGTAAGACTTTAAAGCCGGGTGTTTTAGAGAGTCAAATAATCATTCAATAGTTTGGTGGTATTATGGGTGTGAGGAAGGCTCAAGTTGTTTCAGAGGGGTTCATTGATGCCTTGATGATAATATTCACTTTTCTAACTGCCCTTTTCTTCTTCTTGATTTTTAATATGAGCGGGTGTAATGCTGTTAAGCAGAATGTTCAACTCAACAATAGTGTTTTCATTAGTGCTGGTAATTTAGTGTTGACTTATGTGAGAACCCCTGTTGTTGTTAATGGTGAAAAGTTGAATTTTGCTAGTTTTGTGAGATTGTGGATGAATGATAGGAACAGATTTGAGAGTGACCTTGTTTTGAAAACTAAAGAGTTTTTGGATTTTATGAGCAACAATGATTGTGTTGAGATGAGGTTTTATGATGTTAACAATAAAGAATTGTTGGTTGTTGAGAGTTCTCATTGTGATAAAACCTCATGGTATTATAGGATGAGTTGTTCTTCTATAGTGCTTCCGTCAAAGAACTATAATGAGTTTGTAAGGGTTGAGGCTTGTAAGCCTTATTCAAAGGAGGATGTTGGTGCTGCTGTTCCATAATTGGTAATGTGTTGAAAAGTTTTATTAATGAGTTTTTTGTTTTTAGTGGTGTGCCCCCATAGCTCAGTGGTTGGAGCGGCTGCCTCGTAAGCAGCAGGTCCTGGGTTCAAACCCCAGTGGGGGCTTGTGTTTTAGATTGTTAGTGTGATTGGAGGTTTGTTATGAAAGTTGAGTTTTATTCCTCATCAAGGGATATTTTGAGATTTAGGAGACCTGCTTTTGTTTTTGTGCTACTGCTCTTGTTGTTTTTGTTGTTGTTTTATCTTCTTATAGGTATTATTAGTATTTACTTATTCGTTTTATTGGTTGTTCTGCTCTTAATTATGTTTTACGATACTTATTTTAATCATTCTGTTGAGTGGCCTGTTAGGATGATTATTGATGAGAGTGGCTTAAAAACTGGGTTTTTTAGTTATAAGTGGAGTTATTTTAGGAGTTTTAGCGTTGTAAAAGAAAGAAACAAGTTTTATTTTTTGTTAAGGGGTTTTCTTTTTGATAATGTTTTTCCAATCGTTATCCCTGTTAGTAAGAAGTATTACAAAAAGGTTTTTAAACTAATTCGTAAGCACTTGGATTATGAGCAGGTGTAGGTTTTGTAGTAACGAAGCTGTGTACAATGGGATGTGTTTTGAGCATTTTAAGAAGTTTTTATTGAAGAAGGTTGTTTCTGTTATTTATATAGCTGGGTTGATGAATAAGAGGTTGCTTGTTGGTGTTTCTGGTGGTAAGGATTCTGCAGTCACTGCTCAACTCTTGATGTTTTTGAGGGAGAAGTTTAATCTTGATATTGAACTGTTGCATGTGAAGTTAGGTATTAAAGGTTATTCTGATGAGAGTCTTGATTCTTGTTCGTCACTCTCAAAGAAGCTTGGTTTGAAGCTTAATGTTGTTGATGTGAAGGAGGAGTATGGTAAGGGTGTTGATGATTTAGCTGTTGAGTTTAGTTCGAAAGGAGTTCCTGTTTGTAGTGTTTGTGGTACTATCAAAAGGTATTTGATGAACAAGTTTGCTTTTGAGAATGATTTTGATTTTGTGATAACAGGTCATAATTTGGATGATGAGGCTTCTTTTCTCTTGCAAGCTGTTAAGGAACAACAGATTGAATTAATTCTAAGGAACGGTGTTTTTTCACCTTCTAAAAGGGATTTTAAGTTGGTCGGTAAAGCTAAACCATTGTATTTTATCAGGGAGGAAGATGTTGAGGCGTGGGCTTCTCTGAACAAGCTTCCTATTGTTAATAAGAAGTGTCCTTACAGTTTTGGTAATAAGCAGTTTGTGAATAAGAAGGTTTTGAAGGATGTTAATGAAGAGTTCAGGGGTGTTGATTTTAGGAATTCTCTGGTTAAAACTTTTTTTGAATTGAGGAGATTAATTCCTGATGATAAGAAGAAGGTTATTGCTTTGAGAAGGTGTAGTGTTTGTGGTTTTGCAACTACAAAATCTGTTTGTAGGTTTTGCAGGATTATGGGCTTGGGTTGATTACTCATCACAAACATATCTCTAAAAATAGTTTATAATAGCTTATGTTTTACTGTTTTTTATGAGTTTATTCTTCTTCAGGAATTCTTTTGCTGCTTCCTCACCCGGTTTTATAGCAAGGCGCGAGTTGTGGAATGCCATGTTGTTTATCCTAACTTTTGGTCTTATCATGAAATCAGGTTTTCCCATATTATTGGTTGGGTCGAAGTATTCAAGTGATTTGAGGATTATCCTTGCGGTTGTGTAATTTTCCTGTAGGTCTTGAGTTGTTCTCATTTGTGTTATTTTGTTAAGGACTAGATTAATTAGTCTTGTTCTTTCGAGTGTTTTCATCCTTGGATTTTGTGCCAATCTCCGTTTTAATAGGTTGACTCTACTGCTTAGGGATCTGACACTTCTCAAAAATGTTTTTGTAACTCTGCCTAATGTTTCATATCTCGATGTTGCGTCAACTCCTATTGTAATATCAGAGTGTTTTTTTATTGGTTTTACAGGTAAGTTATCGAGAAGTCCACCATCCACTAATAACATGTTGTTTATCTTCACTGGAGTGAATATCACTGGTATTGCGCAACTTGCACTAACAACTTTAGCAACATCTCCCTTTTTAAAGTAGATTATTCTACCTTTTTTTATGTCCGATGCTGCTATATAAATTGGGATGTTGAGTTCTTCAATTCTTAGATTTCCAACAAATATTCTCATGAACTCCTCTATCTTTTTTGAATCAAAGACACCATCTACAGAATTTGCTGGCTTGAAAAAATTCAAAACCTGATTCTTCTTTATTTTCCTTAGGAATTTCTCCATTTTTCTTAGTTTGCCTGCTGCGAATACAGCTGCTATTATTGCTCCTGCGCTTGCACCTGAAAGTTGTGTTATCTCAAGTTTCTTACTCAAAATTTTGAGAACTCCAATATGAGCTGCTCCTCTTGCTCCACCACCGCTTAGTGCAATTCCTACTCTTAATCTTTCTTTGATTACCATTCTAACATAGCTCCAACATGATTTTATTTTATTAATTTATGGTTTTTTCCAAGTTTCCTATTTTTATTAACTATTTTTCCACTGATTTTCCTTATTTTTCTAACGATCTTT
>CAZNLC010000014.1:0-8792 GCA_964573865.1 uncultured Methanosarcinales archaeon
TAAGATTATTCAAACTCTAATTCTTTAATTCTCTTCCAAGTCTTCTCATCGACAACGACAATTTTTTCTCTTGTGATTACATAGAGATAATCATCTATGTATATTGCCCTCACAACACCACGCTCCTCTAATGTCAGCTTTAACTCGAGTTTGTTATCAGAGTAACTAAAGATATAAGCTCCTCTTGAACCTGGAATAAAGAAGATGTTGTGTTTCTTGTCAAGTAAGAAAGCGTGATGGTTGTTCACAACATCACTCCAATACTCTAAGAGTATATACTTATCCAGCTCAATTGGTTTTTCAATATTGCTGACATCAAACAATGACACTTTAATATTGCTGTTTTCCTTTCCAATGCCGAGTATTAAATCATTGGTGATTGGGTGTAAGTAACTTGAGTATCCTGGTATCTTAAGCTCTCCCCTAATCTCTGGTTTTTCAGGGTTTGATAGGTCCATTACAAAGAAGGGGTCAACTCTTCTGTAAGTTACTATGTAAGCTTTATCATTAACGAATCTGACAGAATAGATACGCTCAGTGGTTCCAAAATTTTCAGTGCTGCCAACAACCCTCAAGTTTTTGTTGAGAACATAAATTTTGTTCTTGGAGTTATCACCGAAACCAAGGGTCACAGCAACTCTCAAGTAATTATTATACTCATCCATTGAGAATTGATTCATTAAACGACCATTCACTTCTGTGGTTGATTTGAGGACTAAGTTTGGGAGTTCTACTCTTGCAAGTATTGTTTTCTCAAGCTCATCATTATGTTTTTTAATGAAGTTGTTGAGTTCATTTCTCAACTTAAGCTCCTCATCCGGGTCTAAACCCAAATAGTACTGTTGTAGTAGTGTGTTCAACTCGTGCAACTTAGAGTACTCTGAAATGTCATAAGTATCTAAAACACTCAACCTCTCAACAAGTTTCTTCGGGAACAAACCACTATTCTCAAGAATAAAGTTCTTCATAATCTCATACTCTGTTTTCCTATAGTGAATTCCTATAAAGATATTATCCTTTGACATGTAAACTGTTGTTTGAGAACTTGGAGCTAAAAAAGCAGTTTTTCCCAAAACAGAACCAGAACTTGGATTGAGCTTTATTACAAAGTATGTTGTGTCCAACTGTGTTCCAATCACTGGATAATACACCTCAGTTGGCTTAAAAACAACATTATCCAACGGTTTTATAGGTATTGGATTGTAGTAATTGAGAACCTTATTCAACACAACATACAGCTCATCATTGTAGAGCCTCGCTGCAATAATACTTGATTTGTTAAGCTTCAACTCCCAAACAAGGTTTAAGCTTTCCTTATCATAAGCCCTTATGTGCTTGTTTGAGAGCACAATAAGATTGTTCTTTGTTAACAATAATTGTCCGGAATCATTTATCTTATTTTTAACACTTAAATCTTCAGGTGGAAGAGCGTTCAAAACAAGAGTTTTCAGATTATTAAAACCATACCTGTCCCAATAGTAAGGCCAATAGTAAGAGTTAGCACTAAAAGCATAAAATATATTCTTCCCATCTGTTTTCACAATGTCAGGTTCGTCTATGCCAAGAACTTGAACATTTGTTTGTGAATAACGCTCAGGCTCAACAGTAGAAGTTTGCCTTACATTTAACTCATCAGTTTCTGCTCCTCTTAGGAGTTGTCTTTCTGATGATCCACCTATACTCTTGATTGTTCCAAAGGAAACACCATAGTAAGGTGGTGCTGAACTGGATGTTTTTAACAAGAAATTCTTGAATTCCTCATCTGATGAAAACTTGACAAATCCTGATTTCCCTTTAAAACTCGCTGGAGGAATTCCAGCAGAGTAGGATGTGTTTGAGCTTAATAAATCATAAACTAACAATCCTAAAAAAGCACAAGCAATCACAACAACGCTGACCAATAAAATCAACTCCCTATTACCAAAAAACTTTGATGTTTTAAACAACTTTCTTCGCATTTCACACCACCAAACAACAAGTAATTAAAACTTATTATAAATAATTTATCATAGTTTCAAATCTGTTTGAAACTTTACTCTAATATACAAAAAAGATTTAAACATTGAAATCTTATGAGAGTTAATTGAAAGAAAATAGAATGAAAAGGTTAAATAATGAGAAGGTTAAAATAAAAAACAAGATGAAAGAAGCATTATTTTACAAAGTGAAGGATAAAGAAAAAAAGATTGTGCAGTGTGAACTCTGTCCTTGGAATTGCACTATCAAGGATAACTCGTGGGGAATCTGTGGTGCAAGAAAAAACATTGGTGGAAAACTTTACTCAATGACCTACTCAAAACCAGCAGCCCTAAACATAGACCCAATCGAGAAAAAACCACTCTACCATTTCTTACCAGGAACAAGTGCTTTTTCAATAGGAACATTTGGTTGTAATCTATTCTGTTTAAACTGTCAAAACTTTGAACTCTCACGAACAAGGGCTGACCAAGTGAAGCTCAAAGAAGTTTCTCCTGAGGAGATTGTTAAAATGGCTTTAGAATCTGGTTGTGAAAGTATAGCCTACACTTACAACGAACCAACAGTCTTTTATGAATATGCAATTGAAACTATGAAACTAGCTAGAAAAAACGGTATAAAGAATGTTTGGGTAAGTAACGGTTACATAAATGAGAAGCCCCTAAAACATCTTATAAAATACTTGGACGGGATAAATGTTGATTTAAAATTTTTTAACGAGGAAAATTATAGGAAAGTGACAAGAGGCTCGTTGAAGAGTGTTCTGAGAACAATAAAGTTTTTGGGCGAATCAAGTGTTTGGTTAGAGCTAACAAATCTTATAATCCCAGGTTACAATGATGATGAATCCCAAATTAGGGAAATGATAGATTGGATTTCAAGAGAACTCGGCAAGAACACAGTGATACACTTCTCCAGATTCTTCCCGATGTATAAGATGCAAGACAGTGAGGTTACTCCTATACAAACCCTCAAGAAGGCTCATGACATTGCCAGTGAAAAACTCAAATTTGTTTATGTTGGAAACATCGGACCGAACAAGTATGATAATACTTATTGTCCAAAGTGCGGTGCCTTGCTCATTGAAAGAATAGGTTTTGATGTTGTGCAGAACAATATAGTTGGTGGGAAGTGTAAGTTCTGTGGTGAAAAAATCCCTGGTGTCTGGGGATAAACTCGGAAAACTTTCAGAAGAAAACACCTTAAACTTTTAAGCTTCTTATCATAAATCTCTCTCATGAGAATTTTGTTAGGAAAATCTGGAGTTTCACAAACAACACTAAAAACAACACCTTTATCAACATTGCTTGTATTAATAACACTATCACTGATCTTGTTTTTAAGCACAGCAGAACAAACACAAGCTTACTCATACAACAACTATAATAACAACTATAATAACAATTATAATAATTATAATAACAACTACAACATTGATTACAACACCAATCACAACATTAATCCAAATGATTATAATACCAACAGTTACACTTTAGATGATAAAAACATTTATTGTAAGGATAAAGCAGTGTTTAATGGTGATTCATCCATAATAAAAATTCTTGAGATAACACTTGAAAAAACAGGCAGAACAAGATTAAGATTTTGTGTTTGTAAGAACAAAACTAGAAAATACGCTGTGAATGTTTGGCTTAAATGCAGTAATAGTACAAATAAGATTGATAGTTTTCACGCTAGAAAATCAAGGATGTGTTATGTCTTCAACTCTGAATTTGAGAATCCTCGCAATAATTGTTCCTTAATCATTGATGGTTTGGGAATTAGGGTTGAGAAGAATCTTAAAAACTACAATTTGTCATTAAAAATTCTATATTGTAATTATGATTACGAAGAAAATGCAATAAGAATGATTGTTAGAGTTGTAAACAATAACAACTTCCCAACAAACTTTGTTGTCAAAACAAGATTTTATTACAATGATGAACTCATAAGCATATACCCAAAGCAGAGTTTCCTAGAGGAAAAATCTGAAAGACTGTTAGAAATCTCCAAGAAAGTTGAATACAGTGGAATCTACTATGTAAAAACCAAATTAATAGTAGATAATTTTGTATTAGAAGAAGAGAGTTTAAGCGTTAGAACAAACAATAAAGATTCTAAATTTGGAAAATCTAATTATAACAAAATAGATCACAGAAATATAAATCACACGAACAACACAACAGATTACACAAATGATTACACAAATGACACAATGTTCAAGAAGAAAAACAACAAAGAAAACAAAAACCAAGATTTCAAAAATGTTTCAGAGTACTCTAACTTTAGAAATTGTGATTACAATGTGTTCAACAAGGAAAAAAGCATTGCACTACACACCTTACTATTCATTTCTATAATGTTAAATGTTGTGTTAATAATAAGAAGGTAGCAAGATGTAATAAAAAATAGTAAAAAGACGAATCAGATTAGATGAAACAAAGATTGTAAGGATAAATCAACCATCATCTTTCAGTAACTAACAAAAACTTTTTAAACTAAACTCAATGCCTTTATGTTATGAAAGAATTTGAGAATCCAATAAACGCAAGGGCAATAATAGAAGTCTTAGGAACGCCAAAGGAGTATATTGAAAAAACATTGAGATTAATAGTCAACGGGCTGGAAAACAAGAAGGATTTGAAAGTTTTAAAGAAAGAATTGTTTGAAGCTGTTAAAAAGGAGAATTATTTCACCACATTCACAGAGTTAGAAATAAGCTTTAAGGATATAGAAACACTTGTGAACTTTTGCTTTGACTTCATGCCATCAACAATAGAAATCCTAGAACCGCCCAACATAAATATAAGTGCGAGGACACTGACCAACTTTTTAAATGACCTGCTTGCAAAACTTCACAAAGTGGACATGGCAGTTAAGGAGTTAAGCGCTGAAAAGAAGGTGCTTGAAGAAAACATAATGAGATTATTAAGGAACAATGTAATAATAACACTAAGAGAAGCTAAAAAACCACTTGATATTGAAGTTTTATCAAAGAGAGTTGGTGTTCCGAAAGAACAACTTGAACCACTTCTCAAAAAATGGATTGATGAGAAATTCATAAAAAAACAAGATTCTAAATATTTATTATAATCACAAAAATGAATAACGAAAATTTTGAAGATAATGTCAACACGGTTGAAGCAGTTTTGTTTTCCTCAGGAAGATTTATGAGTGTTTCAGAGATATCAAGGATTTGTAGGTTAAAACAAGAAATTGTTTTAAAAGCTCTTGAAAAACTTGAAGAGAGATACTCAAAAACTAACACTGCTCTAACACTAATAAAACAAAACGACACTTGGAAATTAACTGTTCGCGAAAAGTATGTTGAACCTGTCAGAAAGATAGTTCCTCACACAGAACTAACGAAGAGTGTATTAGAAACACTCGCAGTTATTGCTTGGAAAGCACCTGTGTTACAATCAGACATTATTAAAATAAGAACGAACAAGGCTTATGACCACATTGACTACCTAGCTGAGACAGGTTTTATAGTTAAGGAAAAACATGGGAGAACCTATCTTCTAAGACTAACAAAAAAATTCTTCAAATACTTCGAAATAGAGGGAAAAGAGAACATTAAGGAATTATTGGATAAGATTACTGCAAAAAAACAAGGTGTAGAAGTTTACAATGAAGAAAATCAAAAAGCAAGTGGTGAAGAAGAAAATAGTGAAGAAGAAAAAGGAAAGATTGAAAATATTAATGAGGAGAATAAGGTTGACGAGAATAACAAGGAGGAAGGATTAGTTGAAGAAGAACCACAGGAGAAAATTGCTGTAGAGGGGAATGTTGAAAACTCAAGCAAAGAAGAAAAAACAGAAGAACAAATAACTCATGATTATAACGCTGAGAGTGAAAAATTAGAAGAAAAAGAAGTTGGGGAAAGTGTAGAGGGAAGAGAAGAACAAACAGAGGAACAAAGAATTGAAGAAACTGACAACAAAGCTCCCAATGAACAAAACAATGAAAATAATGAGAATAACTCAGAAACTGAAAATGAAAGAGAACAAGAAAAAGAACAAGAACAAAAAGAACAAGAATAAAAAAGTAGTAGAAGAGTTTCAAAATGTTATTAGAATTAAAATGTCCTCATTGTGGAAACCACATGCTCTACAGCCCAAAAGGTTCTTATCATAATAAATGGAAAAAGTGTGTTTTTTGCGGGAAAAACTTCAAAGTAAGCTCGCACATAGTAAGAGTTGTTAAAAAATAGAACAAAAATCAAGAAATAAACAAGAATTGATAATAATGGAAGGGGTTTTGAATGAGTGAAGAATCACAAGAGAAGATAAAAGAAAGCGGTATTGAAGAAGAAATGAAGTCTTCCTACCTTGATTATGCAATGTCAGTTATAGTTGGCAGAGCACTACCAGATGTTAGAGACGGGTTAAAACCAGTTCACAGGAGAATACTCTATGCAATGCATGAAATGAAACTCTTTCACAACAAACCATTCAAAAAATGTGCGAGAGTTGTTGGAGAAGTGTTAGGAAAATTTCACCCTCACGGAGACGCTGCTGTTTACGATGCTTTAGTCAGGATGGCACAACCTTTCTCTATGAGATACCCGCTCTTAGAAGGTCAGGGAAACTTCGGCAGTATAGATGGTGATAGTGCTGCTGCAATGCGTTACACAGAAGTAAGACTTGCAAGGATAAGCCAAGAATTACTGAAGGACATTGATAAAGAAACAGTTGATTTCACAAAGAATTTTGACAACACATTAGAAGAACCCTTATTCTTACCAGCAAGGATTCCAAACTTGTTGCTGAATGGAAGTTCTGGAATTGCAGTTGGCATGGCAACGAACATACCGCCGCACAACTTAAATGAGGTTCTAAACGCGGTCATAGCATTAATAGATAATCCAAATATGAGTGTTGAAGAGCTCTTAAGAATAATAAAAGGACCCGACTTCCCAACAGGGGCTTTGATTTATGATAATAATAACTTGTTAGAAGCGTATAAGAGAGGCAGGGGACAAATAATAGTCCGTGCAAGAACAAGAATTGAAGAACAACATAATAAAAAACAGATTATAATCAGTGAGATTCCATTCCAGGTTAACAAAACACTACTACTAGAAGAGATTGCTAAAAACATTAAAAACAATATAATAACAGGAGTTTCTGATCTGAGAGATGAAAGCAACAAAGAAGGTGTGAGAATAGTTATAACTCTAAAAAAAGATGTGAATCCAGAATTAACATTGAACCAACTGTTCAAACACACAAAACTGCAGGTAACTTATGGAATAATAATGCTCTGCCTTGTTAATGGACAACCAAAAATACTGAACCTCAAAGAACTATTACAAAACTTCATAAGCTTTAGGAAGGAAACACTCACAAAGGCCTTGAACTTTGATTTGAAAAAAGCGATGGAGAGATTACACTTAGTGAATGGTTTGATAATAGCTATAGAGAACATTGATGAAATAATCAAACTAATAAAAGCCTCTAAAAATGTGAATTTCGCAAGACAAGAACTAATTAAAAACTTTAACTTAAGTGAAAAACAAGCTAATGCAATCCTCGACATAAAACTCCAAAGATTGTCAGCTATGGAGAGGAACAAGATCATTGAAGAAAGGAAAGAACTAAACAAAAAAATAGAAGAACTAAAACAGATACTCAATTCTGAAGAGAGAATATACCGAATGATAAAGGAGGAAATGCAAGAGATAAAACAAGCTTATGGTGATGATAGAAAAACAGAAATCATAAAAGAAGGGAACATCAACATTGACATTGAAGACTTAATAAGCGAGGAGGAAGTTGTTATCACAATAACAAACAAAGGATACATAAAAAGAACTCCCTTAAAAGAATATAAAAAACAAAACAGGGGAGGCAAAGGCTTAATAGGATTAAAAACAAGAGAAGAAGATTTCGTCAAAAAGGTCAAAATTGCAAACACACACTCTTGGCTCTTATTCTTCACCAACAAAGGAAGGTTTTACAAGATTAAAACATATGAGATTCCTGAAACATCAAGGTCTTCGAAAGGTAGAGCAATAGTTAATCTTCTCAAACTTGAAAAGGACGAGCAGATTACAGAATTAATTCCAATAAGAGAATTCAGTAATAAGTTTATAATAATGGCAACTGCGAATGGTTTTATCAAGAAAACAAAACTTGACCATTACAACACACCAAGAAACGGTGTCAAAGCAATAATTCTTGAGAAGAACGATAAACTCGTGAGTGTCAGTTTAAGCTCTGGAAGCGACGAGGTAATACTAGCCACAAAAAATGGATTTGCAGCGAGATTCAAGGAAAGCTTACTCAGACCAATGGGAAGGGTCACCCGAGGAGTTATTGGTATGAGGTTAAGACAAAACGATGAAGTTGTTGACATGATAGTTACCCGCGAAGATGAAAAAACAACCTTGCTCACAGTAAGCTCAAACGGTTTTGGAAAGAGAACAAGAATAAACGCTTACAGACTAACAGGAAGAGGGGTTTCAGGAGTCACCAACCTTAAAGTGAATGAAAAAACAGGGGAAGTTGTCAGTGTAAAGGAAGTAAAGGATGATGATGAGTTAATACTTGTGACGAAGAATGGTTATGTGATAAGGATTGATGTCAAACAAGTATCAATAATTGGGAGAAACACTCAAGGAGTCAGACTTATAAGATTAGAACCTGATGATAGAGTGATAGGGGTTGAAAAGATAAGTGTAGAGAAGGATAGAGAAGATTGATATTCTTGTAAATGACGAAGACCAAAAACGAATGATTATTAGAAAATTATTTAAATAAAAAAATAATTTATAAACATTGTTATAAACCTTGCTGGATTAATAATCT
>CAZNLC010000015.1:0-8771 GCA_964573865.1 uncultured Methanosarcinales archaeon
TAATAGCAATAACACAATTACCTTCTCTTATTCCAAGGGATATACTTGCTAATATGAATACAAAAATAATACTCGGTTTGGAAATGCAGCCTGAAAGAAAGGCTATTATTGAATCATCATCTCAAGATTTGTCAAATGATTATAAGAGCATAGCATCATTGGATGTTGGAGAAGCAATAGTTACGAGTAGTTTTTTAAAATTCGCACTCCCAATAAAGATACCCTTGTTTGAAGAGGTTATTGTTAAAGACAATTCTAAAAGTGTTAGGAAGGAATTTGTTGGTATGAATCTATCATAATCCTAAGATTTTAATCATTTAATCTATAGTATACTTCATCTCAGATAATTTTAAAAATTCAATCTAATTACTAGTGCATATGTTTAAGTTTGCACACATCGCTGACTCTCACATTGGGGGTTGGCGTGATTTGAGGATGAGGAACACAGGTATTGAGGCTTTTAACAAGGCAATAGATTTTTGTATTAAGGAAAAGGTTGATTTTGTAGTTTTTTCAGGGGATTTGTTTGACACAGCAATTCCAAACATTGAAGCAATGAACAATGTTACCTCAAAACTTTCAACCTTGAAAAAAGCGGGTATAAGGTTTTATGCAGTTCCTGGAAGTCACGATTTCTCACCGTCTGGAAAAACATTTTTGACAACGCTTGAAGCAGCTGGTTTGTTGAAAAATGTTGCAAAAGCTTCATTAGAAAATAATTCTCTAAAATTAGAATTTACAATTGATGAAAAAACAAGTGTGAAAATCGCTGGAATGCCTGGTAGGAAGGGTGCTCTTGAAAGAACTTTCTTTGAAGATGTTGATGTCTCAAACTTGGAACAAGAAGGAGGTTTTAAGATTTTTGTTTTCCACTCAGCGATTTCAGAGTTCAAGCCAAAGAATCTTGAATCTATGGAATCAATTCCTTTATCTTTGCTTCCAAAGGGTTTTAATTACTATGCAGCTGGTCATGTTCACGCAAGAAATGTGTTTGAGGAAAAAGATTACGGTTTTATTGTTTATCCTGGTCCAACATTTCCAAACAATTTTTCAGAACTTGAAAAGTTGAAACACGGCGGTTTTTATGTTGTTACTGTTGATAATAATAATATTATAAAAATGGATTTTCAACCTATTATAATTAGGAATGTTTATAGCATAATCCTTGATTGTGATGGTAAATCCACTTCAGAAGTAGAATCTGAGTTAATGTCACAAATCAATAACAGGGAATTTTACAACACCATAGTTCTGTTAAGATTGTATGGAAAACTCTCTTCTGGAAAACCTTCAGATATAAACCTTAAAGAGTTCATAACAACTCTTTACAACAAGGGAGCCTTTTTTGTTATGAAAAACACATCACAGTTAGTTTCAAAGGAATTTGAGGAGGTTAAGGTTAATTTTTCATCGCCTGATGAGATAGAAGATAAGACTCTAAGGGAAAATGTTAAAGGTAAGATTGAGGGAACTGATTATGATGCTTTAGAACTATCTAAAGAGTTGATTGCTTTATTATCAGAGGAAAAAAATGATTCTGAATTAAAAAGGAATTTTGAGAACAGGATTGTGTCAAATTTTAGGAAACAGATTCTCGAAAAGTTTTCGAAGAAAACTACAAAGTGATTATTAAAGATTTGAACTTGATTTAGTTCTATGAACTTTAAGAGAATCAGAAGATTGTTTGCTAAAATTGATGAGAGTAAACACAAGAATGAAAGCATAGAGTTAATACTGAAAACAACAGCTTTGAAGAAGAAGTTGCTCATTAAAAAGTTTAAGTTGTTCTCAAAAATAACTTATGAATCAGAGTTTTTACCATACTTTGCAGTTAGAGTTAAACCAGAATTTGCTTTTCACATTGCAAATTTTGTACATAAAAACATTGAGCACGAAACTATAAATTTTGTCATGCAAGAGTTAAATTATGTGAAATCACTAGAGATTTCCGAGAAAGTGCACGCTTTAAGTATGAGGTCTTACAGTCCTAAATATTTAAGAAACAACATTGCTAACTTGTGGAATCTTGAAGCCATAGGTTTTTACAACATAGAACAATCTAAGAATCTTGGTTCAGGAGTTAAAATTGGAGTTATTGACACCGGAGTTGATTACACACATTCTGAACTGAAGTACCATTTTGAGAGTTTGAAAGGTTTTGATTTTGTTGATGGTCAAGAACCTTATGATAGGAATGGTCACGGCACTCATGTTGCCGGAATCATTGCAGGGAATTCTTGTGGGATTGCAAGTGATTCCACACTTTACTCTTTAAGGGTTTTGGATGAGGATGGTGCTGGAAGTGAGGTTTTAGTCATGTCAGCTATTGAGTGGGCTTTGAAAAACAATGTTGATATTGTTAATATGAGTTTGGGTTCTTCAGAAGCATCCCAAGCTTTTGAGGACTTATGTTCCTTTGCTTATAACTCAGGTTTGTTAATGGTCGCTGCAGCGGGTAATGAATACTTCGGCTATAGTTATCCAGCAGCGTTTGAGAGTGTCATCTCAGTGGCAGCTATTAATAAGAATAAAGAGCACGCTCCGTTCAGTAATATTTCTGATATGAACAACATATCAGCACCTGGAACAAAAATACTCTCTTGTTTCCCAAACAACACTTATGAAATTCTAGACGGTACATCAATGGCAGCACCTCATGTTACAGGGGCCTTAGCATCTGCACTCTCAAAATCAGGATTTAATACAAGCAATGCTTCCCTTGAAACTATTATGGAAGAAACTTCTGAAAGATTGATTAATAACACAGATTATGATTATCATGATGTTTTTGGAGCTGGATTGTTAAGGGTCGATTTGATGCTTGATCAATTATCAAACTACGCCTTAGCGTATAAGATAAAAAGTTTTTTTAATCAAAAATGAGAGATGATGTTGTGAAACCTTCAAAAAACATGGGAGAACACTCCAAATATGAAAATTATATAATCAGTTTTTTCATTAACAACAAAGAAAGAGATAAAGATTTTGTTTTAGATAACAATTACAAAACAATAATCTACAAGAGTGTTAAGGACTTACTAATGTCATACTATCAGAATAGTTTTGTTGCTAGCGTTTTCTTCTTTGATGATATCTATGTAGTTGGTGTTAGGGTTAAAAAGACAATGGTGAAATCCCTTATCGACAAACTAAAAACAGATTTAAGCAGCAAAACACACTCTTTGGATGATTGTGTTGTCACTTTTCTTGTTGAGAAATCTTCTGAATTCAGAACTATTACTTAATCTAAGTCCTTTACTTTGTAGAATACATTTTAACAATTCTCTCCTTCAACTCTTCAAATGAATCTTTCCTTATTGTTTCTCTGATTTTCCTCATCAGTTCTTGCATGAAGTATTGATTGTGATAAACTGCTAACATCTTACCAAGCTCTTCATTTGTTTTAAATAAGTGATGGATGTAAGCCCTTGTGTAATTCTTACAAACCTTACAATCACAATACTCGTCCAATGGTCTTAGATCGTTCTTGTAAATTGTTTTTTCTATATCCAATTTACCATTCCATGTGAATATGTTGCCGTGTCTCGCGTTTTCAACAGGATATATACTGTCAAATAGGTCCACTCCCATTTCAACAGCTCTCACTATATCAGCAGGGTTTCCAACACCCATCAAGTACTTTGGTTTCTCTTCATCAATTTCTTTTAGTGAGTGCTTCAACATCTCAAATGTTTTTTCAACAGGTTCGCCAATTCTCAATCCTCCTATTGCAACACCATCAAAATTCAGTGAGTTTATATAAGAAGCACTTCTTTTCCTTAACTCTTTAAAAAAACCACCTTGGCATATGCCAAATAACAAACCATTACTGTCAAGTTTTTGAAAAGTTTCTTTTGATTCTCTCGCCCAAGAGTGTGTTCTTTTCATAGCTTTGAGTGTTTCTTCATAACTGCTTTTGTATGGAGAACACTCGTCTAAGGTTACACTAACATCGCTTCCAATTTCGTACTGTATTTGAATGATTTTTTCTGGAGTTATTAAGTGTTTACTGCCGTCAAACGGGGATTTGAAGTGTATTCCAAAATTATCGATTTTTAAAAACATTTGTTTTAACCTTTGAAATCCACCACAATCAGTAAATATTGTTCCATTGAACCTCATGAATTTATGAATTCCACCAGCTGCTTTTATGATTTCAACCCCAGGTCTTAGGTATAACAAAAAAGCATTTGATATTATGGCTTGAGTTTTTATCTCCTCTAAATCAGAACCACTCAAGTACTTAGCAGCGCCTTTTGTTGCAACAGGCATAAAATTTGGGAGTTTTAGAGTCGAGTGTTTTGTTCTTAAAACGCTCAACCTAGCGCTGTTAAACCTCTTTATTATTCTGAATCTTTTCATTTTTAACCCATGATTCATTGAGTTTCTCATATAGTAACAAAAACATTCTATCATCAGGTTTTAATCCAGCTTCCAAAACATTTTTTACTAGATTTTTCATTGTTGCAAGTCTTTTTTCCTCCTCAGTTTCTTTGATTGGAGGTTTCATTGACATTAAATTATTGATAGTTTCCTTGCATATAAAACCTTCATTAGTTCTTATAACAAAATTCTTCCCCTTGCTTGTTTTGAAACTCAAGTTCTCCAAATCAACATTTAAAACCACATCATTATACTTTAGTGTTAAATCTTTAGAATTTTGAGTTTTAAATCCGAGTTTTATTAACTCTTTCTTGACTAATTCAACAATTAGTTCTTTAAACTCAAAGTTCTTTAATTTTTTATAGTGTTCTTCATTATAATATTTGTTATCAAAGCCTTTCTTCTCAAGAGAGAACACTCTCCCTAGATACTTCAATGATTTCTGTCTTGTTCCTTTACTTGTCCAAACATTCATCACAACATAAGCGTATTCTAATCTGTTGTGTTTTTTAATTCTAATGAACAATTCAAACACCTACATGTTGTTTTTAGAAAAGAGTGCTTCTTCAGCAGCAAGTTCTAAATCATAGATATCCTTAAAATCTTCAATCCTTATTACCCGTTTCTTACTAAGTTCTTTAACAACTTCCTTCACTGTTTCACGATTTATCTTCTTTCTCCTAACAAGCTCAAAGAGTATCATTTTGAAAACATTACTCTTACTCTGTTCAGGTGTTGTTCTAGAAACTGATTCAAGAGTCCTTAGGATTTCTTGGCTTGAGACGCTGTCTGATTTTAAGAGTTCAACAACACTATTTACGCTCTTCTCCTCAACTTCTGTTTTGGAGATTTTTTTGATTTTTTCAGTTATTTCTTTCTTCATTCCAGAGTTTACTATCTCCAGAGCTTCTTTGAAAACACTCTCAATGTTATTTACAAACGGGATTTCAATGGTTTTTTCAACATCATACCTTTCAATGATAATCTTTCCAAGTCCAAGAATGAATTTGTTAAATCTTATCCTCACAACATCCCCGTATTTTATTATTTCCTCTTTAACACTTATTATACCATGAGTGTATCTAAGCACTTTCTCCTCAAAAAAAACACTCAAGTTGTTTAAACTAACGATTAACCAAAGTAAATAGCTTAGAGACCCAATCAAAAAAACACCTTCAAATACTCTTATCACACTGTTAACATTTATCTTAGCAAGGTTTGCAATTTCCAGGGTTTCTGTAAGACTTAGAAGTATGTCCTCTCCAATTAGAAAGTTTATCAGTTTGTAAACACCGATCACTAATGATAACACAATTATTATGTTGATTATTCCGAGCAACAAGGCTTTTGAGATTGAAGGCTTTATTACAAAATCACTACATTCACTACGCCCTTTCACTTCAAGATTTTCTTGGTGTTCTGTCATTTTTCTATCATTTTATTTTTATAAATCAATTGTTATTGTTTTTTCCTTCAGGTTTACTTCTAAAACATTCACTTTCATCCTATTTAAAACTTCTCTTATTAATTCATTCTTTTCCTTATTATCTTTCTTTTTGTTCAGGATATTCTGCACTTCTTCTAACACATTCGTAATTAGATTATAATTCTTGTATATTGTTTCCCCAACATCATGGTATTTTAACACTTCTTCCTCAAGAGATTTCAACCTTTGTTTTTGAATATTTATTGCTTTGAGGATTTTTTCCTCTTCAGGATTTTTTTTCTCTTCTGGTTCTAAAACACTAATAAAATAACTTATAGCTTCTGAAAAACTTTTGAAATACTTGCTCTTATTATAAACTCCCTTTAGGGTTTCTAGTTTTACAGGGAAAACATCGCAAGGTTTTCCTTTTCTTAAATCATCAAAAACAACATAAGCATTCACCTCCATGTTCTTTAGAGTATTGAAACACTCTATTATTCTAGAAGACTCATTCAAATCTATCTCTCTCTTATTCTTATCAACACCTGCACAATGACAAATCCACTCTGCATAAACACCGCCAAAACTTAGGTCAGAAGCTAAAAACTTCACAATCTCTTTATTCAAGAGCTTCCGCAGAGATTCAGCATCTAACTCATAAGGATTGAGTTTTTTTGGATAAATGTACTCTTTCTTGTGTTTAAAGGTTCTATTAAGGTTTTTACTCCTTAAGAAATCAACTATGTTATTTTCAGCATCACAAACAACTATGTTTCCCTTGTCAAACAATTCTACAATAACCTTACCATTGTTGAATTGAAATTCCACTATTCTATCAAAACCAACCTGCTTTAGGTTCTCAAGCTTGCGATTATTAAACATTCTCCTTATTGTTTGGGATAAGTGGTTATTGCCTAAAACAACACTATCTGTTAAAAACACAAGATTTGGTATCATTACACAAACACTCTTTTTTGGTTTACAATTAAACCTTAAAAAGAGCTTGTCATTGGAATAAAAGGCCTTGTCAAGCCTAAACCCCTCCAGAACTTGCATTTCATCCACAATCTTCATAATTTCAAAGCTTGATAGGTGTTTTAGACATTTCATAACCTCTAATAAACAACATCTTATTATAAATCTTTTTAAATAATCAACCACAAACTCAATGAACTCTCACTTTTTTCACAAAAACACGAAAATTTATGGTGCCCAATTAAACTTTTATACAGGATCATCCGAAAAAACTGAAAAACAAAAGAATTTTATACTAATAACTCTCACTTTTTTACTATGCTAAGCCTTAGAGACATGGATAGGGCACTAAAAACAGCCTTTTTGAGGGTTAAGACAGAATTCTTGAATGTGAGACTTTGGATTGATTTTCTGAACAAGAAACTCACAAATTCTGAAAAAAAACAGGACAAGCTTCAAACTCTAATAAACCTAAATCAGGATTCTATTCATAAGCTGTTTCTGAACATTGAAAAAATAGAGAAAAAGGTTAAGGAGAATGAAGCAAGAATTCAAGAGTTACTTAAGAGTAAAGAATCTCTTGAAGAAAGACTTGAGTTAAGCAGTAGCAATTTTACAGAACTAAAAAATATACAAATTGAACTCAAAAATTTAATACAAGAATTTAAGGGAAGCGTGAAAGGGCAATTTCACTACAAAAGAGTTACTAGAAGGACATGTCGGGACACGTCCGGGACACGTTTGGGACACGTCCGGGACATGAGAAATTTTCAAGAAAATCTCCAAAAACAAGAAATTACACATGAAAAAGAACAGGAAACAAAACAAGATATTAGTTTTTTATTAGACACATTAACAATTACTGAAAGAGAGTTGTTAGGTATACTATACAGACATTCAGAACCCCTTTCATATAGGGATTTGTCGAGGATGTTAGGTAGGAGTAAAAAGACAGTTAGGAACACTATCTATGAGCTTAGGAGGAAGGGTTTACCTATCTTGGACAGGTATCTACTTCCAAAGGAAAAGGGGTTTTTTATAACAAAGGAACTAAAACTTGAACTTTCTGGGAGATAATTAACTAACTAACAAGAATGTCCTTTTTTTCTTTGGGACATGTCCTTTTTCTTGGGACATGTCGGGACACGTTTGGGACATGTCCTTTTACAATATTTTACTAATCTTCCGGAAATATTATTAGTTTTTACCTCTTCCAAATTATTCTTTTAGGAATATTTACTTAAATAAAATATTCCTATTTTACTTTAATCATATCCGCTGTAATTTTATATATTTTAACTACTATAAAATATTAATTTTCTTATCTTATTTTCCAGAGACTACACAAAAATAGCGGAAAAATAAATATTAACAAAAAGTTATTACCAAATTGATATAACATATAAATTATTTTGTAACGAAATCTTTATAACATATCTTTTAGATTACATTTTATTATACCTCTTTTTATATTTCCATGCTAAAACTCACTTTTTCATTTTTTAGCTTACTTTCTTTAATTCTCGAGTGTTACAATCTTGGGTAAATAGTGGCTTGTAGTTGTAAAAAGTGTTGTAAAAGTGTGAGAAAAATGAGCAGATTATCTAAAAATCCTAAAAAAAGTGAGAGTTAGAGTGCTCTTAGGGCTTGGAAATCAATAATAAATCAATATAACCACTAAAAATCTTAAAAATCCTCACAATAACCTCCAAAATAGCTCAAAAATCCCTTTATCAACTATCTCAAGCCTTTTTATTCCCAAATTTTGATTCAATTTTGGTTCTATGTTTCTTTACTTTGATGCTTTATTTGCTTAAAAGTGAGAGTACATACATAAAAAAGAATTCTCATGGTGCCCACTTTACACCTGTTATACCTAATGTTATGCTTAATACTATTATGCTTAATAATTATTTATTACTAAACTTACCACATTACCTTCTAACCCTTAATCTCCTTCTTTGGAATAAAAGTCCTACTATTTGTA
>CAZNLC010000016.1:0-8762 GCA_964573865.1 uncultured Methanosarcinales archaeon
CAGGAACAACTCCAATACCGGTTATGTTGTAAACATCCTGTATTGGAAGTCTTAGTGGTAACTGTGTTGGTTTTTCAGGCGGATTCAACATATCAAGAGCCTCGATTAATGTTGGTCCCTTGTACCACGGCATCTTATCAGATTTGTTAACAACATTGTCTCCAGGATAAGCTGCTATTGCAACAAACTGCACTTTTTCAGGGTCATAACCAACTGTCTTTAATAACTTTGAAACCTGCTCTTTAACCTCGTTAAAGCGTTTCTCATCATATTTTGGAATGTCCATCTTGTTTATTGCAACTATGAGTTGTTGAACTCCAAGTGTTCTTGCTAAGAACACGTGTTCCTTTGTTTGAGCCATGACACCATCATTCGCTGCAACTACCAAAACAGCTGCGTCTGCTTGTGAAGCTCCTGTAATCATGTTTTTAATGAAATCTCTGTGTCCTGGAGCATCTATTATTGTGAAATAATACTTTGGTGTCTCAAATTTCTTGTGAGCTAGGTCAATAGTTAATCCTCTTTCACGCTCCTCTTTCAAGTTGTCCATAACAAACGCAAACTCAAAACCTGATTTTCCAAGTTCCTTTGCTTTGTCCTTCAACCTTCTCAATGTCTGCTCATCCAAATTCTTAGAATCGAACAACAACCTTCCTACAGTTGTTGATTTTCCATGGTCAACATGACCTATAAAAACCAAATTTATGTGTTCTTTTCCCTTTGCCATTTTTCAACCCCCTTGTTGTTTTTTTAGTATTTTTTTGTTTTTATCTTTAAGCATGTTTTGTTACTACTAATTTGTTCTGCTTTGTTTTCCCTGTATTCTGGTTTTTTGTTTTTATTTATAAAATTTGTGGTTACTCCCCAAGAGCCTTTTATTAAACTTTAGCTTCACTGTCACGAACTGCAATTCCATTCTCATTCACTTTCAAGCCTTTCCTCTGCCTAATCTTTGAAATAACCTTCTCTGCTAGTTCATAAGGCAGTCTTTCAAATGTTTGGTCCACTAAAAATTGCATCCCGCGACCACTCGTTGCAGACCTCAAATCATTACTAAGCCCGAATGTTTCAGCAACAGGTAGCTTTGCTCTGACAATGATTTCATCACCTTCCTGTTTCATATCCAAGAGTTGCCCTCTTCTCGAGCTTATTAATTTTGATAATTCTCCCATGTATTCTTGAGGAGCTTCAAACTGCATTGTTTGTATTGGTTCAAGTATTATTGGTTTTGCGTTCATAATTGCAAGTTTTATAGCGTCCCTAACAGCTGGGTAAACCTGTCCTGGTCCCCTATGAATAGCATCCTCGTGGAGTTTAGCGTCAACTAAATAAACCTTTATTCCTGTGCATGGTTCTCGAGCGATTGGACCGCGCGACATCACCTCTTCAAACATATCCACTATCATGTCGATTACTTCTCCAATATGAACTATACCACGAGTCATATCTATAAGCAGGTTACCATTGTAAATATCCTTAACCCTCCTTGCTGTGTCAGAGTCCATACCATACTTTTCAAGCAAAGCCCAAACCTCCTGGTTCTTCTTCTTCAACCTCATTTCTGGTATTTGACCTTCTTTTATAGCAATCCAAAGTGGTTTTTCCAACGGTTCAACATAAAAGTAGAACTTGTTATGCTTGTTAGGTGATTTTCCTTCTATCTGTGGTGATTTTTGAGTCACTGTTTCCCTGTAAACAACAATTGGGTTGCTAGTTTTTACATCAATGCCCTTTTCTGTTCTTATCCTGTTCTCAATGACTTCCAAGTGAAGTTCGCCCATCCCACTGATCAAGTGTTCTCCTGTCTCCTCATTAATCTCAACCTTTAAACCAGGGTCCTCCTTATTCACCTGTCTCAAAACCTCAATGAGTTTTGGAAGGTCTGATGCTTTTTTAGCCTCTATTGCTTTTGTTACAACAGGTTCGAAAAGGTGTTTTATCTCTTCAAATGGTTCCATCTCCTCTTCAGAAATTGTTTCTCCAGCTCTCACATCCCTTAATCCAACAACCCCAACTATATTACCAGCAAGGGCTTCCTCAACCACTTCTCTCTTAGGACCATTATAGATTGAAACCTGTTGTATTCTCGCTTTTTTCTTAGCCATGTTCATGTAGACTTCCTGACCTGTCTTTATCGTGCCAGAGAATATTCTTCCAGCAGCAACCTCTCCAGCGTGTTTATCAATTACTATTTTAGTAACCACAAAAGCGAGTTTTCCATTCGGATTACAATTCAAAAGTGATTTTCCGATTTCAGAGTTCAAATCACCATGCCATATCTTCGGTATCCTATACTTTTGAGCTTCAATTGGATTAGGATGATGTTTTATGACCATATCCAAAACAATCTTGTGAAGCGGTGCTTTTTTAGCAAGCTCCTTATACGCTTCTGGATCACTTGAGTTGTAAGCATCAATCACATCCTTGAATGTTATACCATGTTTTTTCATGAAAGGATAGGAAAGTGCCCAATTGTGGAATGCGCTTCCAAAAGCAACAGTTCCTTCTTCAACACTAACCTGCCATTTCTCCTTAAACTCATCTTCTGCAATACTCTTTATCAATCTATTAACATTATTTATTATTTTCACAAACCTCTCTTGCATTTGTTGAGGTGTGAGTTTTAATTCCTTTATCAACCTGTCAACCTTGTTTATGAATAGGAGTGGTTTTACACGTTCTCTTAAAGCTTGTTTCAAAACAGTCTCTGTTTGTGGCATAACACCTTCAACAGCGCAAACTAAGACTATGGTTCCATCTATCGCTCTCATAGCCCTTGTAACATCACCACCGAAATCAACGTGTCCAGGAGTATCTATTAGGTTTATTAAGTATTCTTCACCCTCATACTCGTGCACCATTGAACAGTTAGCAGCATCTATTGTTATACCCCTTTGCACTTCATCCTCGTGGAAGTCAAGCACAAGTTGTTTTCCAGCTAAAGCCTCTGACATCATGCCAGCTCCTGCTATCAAGTTGTCAGAAAATGTTGTTTTGCCGTGGTCAATATGAGCAGAGGTACAAATATTTCTGATGTGCTCTGGCTTCTTCATTATCCTCATAACCTTATCAACCATTTTCTCTGCCATTTTATCACCTTAATCAAAAAGTGTGTTTTTCATGCACTGTTTTGTAATTAAACAGTTCTTCCTGTGAAAACCACAAGAGTATTTCCTTTTTAGCATTTTTAACACTGTCTGAAGCGTGTATCAAGTTTTTAACAGCGCTCTTCTTATTATCAGCGTACTCGTAAGAGTGCATTGCATAGTCTCCCCTTATTGTCCCTGGAGGAGCTTTTCTCGGTTCTGTAGGACCACAAATCTTCCTAACTATTTCAACAGCGTGAATCCCTTCAAGCACCATAGCTATAACAGGACCTTCAGTTATCATACTCTCTAAAAACTTGTAAAATGGCTTGTCCAAATGCACTTCGTAGTGTTTTTTAGCGAAGTTCTTATCAATCCAGACCATTTTCATACCAACAATCTTTAAACCTGCTCTTTCAAACCTTGTTATTATTTCCCCAACAAGCTGTCTTTGAACAGCGTCTGGCTTTAAAACAACGAGTGTTCTTTCTATCATTTTAACCTCGACCTTCTCCTTGTTTTCAAATCTTTGGAATCATATTAAAAATAAATCCCCTAAATAACCTATTTTTTCTTCTTTTTAGTTTTTGAGCTCTTCTTAGCTTTAGTTCCTTTTGTGTATTTTGAAGTCCATTTCAAGCGTGTAGGCTTTCTCTTCATCATATAGTTTTTCATGCACTTACTTGAACAAAAGTGAAGTATTGAACCTGTCTTCTTGACAAATGTGATTCCAGTACCTTCCTTTATTGTCTTACCGCAAAAACTACACTTTACCATATTACCACCTCAACCACGCCTCTTCTGCATTAATGTTCTAGCTTCTATTTCTGTTTCTCTAAGCATTAGTATGTCGCCGACTCTTACAGGTCCCATGACATTCCTTCTTATGATTTTGTTAGCATCATTTCCCTCAAGGATCTTACACCTAACCTGTGTGACCTCTCCACGCATTCCAGTTCTTCCAAGGATCTCCTCAACCCTTGCAGCCCAGGCAGGTGAAAAATTTGCTTTTTCTGTTTTTACTTGCTTCTTAGCCATTTTAACACCTTCAATGATTCTTAAATTGATTTTTATTGTGTTGTTTTACTCAAAAACATAATTAAATTTAAATAAATTAAGTTATGGTTTAGAGTTTAAATTATGATTTTTGTTCTTCTTGAGCTTTATCACCTTGTTTTTCAAGTGTTTTCTCAGCATCTCCCTTTTCTGCTGCTTTACTTTCAGGCTCTTTCTTCTCCTCCTTCTCTGCCTCAGCTTCCTTCTTTTCTTGACTCTCAGCTGGTTTTTCACTAACTAACAGTTTCCTTGATATTTCACCTATCAATTTCTTTGCATCTCCTTCTTTAACAACAGCTACGCTTGCTGTTGCAACACTAAGTCCAGCTGCAACTCCAAGTTCTTCCCTGCTTGGAACTTCCACGAGTGGAACCTTTTTTTCCTTTGCCAACAGTGGTAAGTGCATAACTATTTCTTTTGGAGAAACATCCTTTGCAATAACGACAAGCTTTGCTTGCTCACGCTCCAAAGCTTTTGTAACTTCATTAGTGCCCTTCCTTATCTTACCCGTTGTTCTAGCAACTTCAACGGCTTCCAAAGCCTTTTCAACGATTTCATCACTCATTGAACTCACCCTTTTCTTTCATAGAGAGTTGCCTTGTGATGAGAGCGGTGTGAGAGAGCAAAGAATTATGCCCTCATTCGAGCTTAGAGCTCTCATCAATCATAGGCAATAATAGTGGGAAAACAAGGGGTTTATAAATGTTGTGTTTTGCTATATTAACTAATATTAATCTGCTTTATTAGGATTTATAAAGATGTATTAAATGAATACGACCATAAACGACCATAAGATTTAAATGATATTATCAATCAGTGTCATTTTGGAGTAGTTTTGGTAATATTTAAAAATAATCTAAATTTAGAGAATATAATGGCTCAAAGTTATGAGTTGAGACCAAACAAGAAAGCGTTTATAACTTATAGATTTATTATACATTCTATTTGTTCATTCATAATCTCTTTTCTTATCTTGCCCTTTTTCTTTCATGTTCCCCTTACATCCTGCGCAATTGTTTTTGTTCTATGGGAATTATTTGATTATTATTCCCTCAATGTGCGATATAAAAAAGAGAGGTATATATTTTTACCAGAGAAAATAGTTTACAAAAGTGGAGGTATATTCTCTGATAAAGAAGTGGAATTAGTCATCAAAAATATCACTCATGTAAAGATGAAACTACCTTATATAGAGAGTAGGTTGTTTAAAACAGGGAGTATTGGTATTGAAGCAGCGGGTTCAGGAGCAACTGAGATTGTATTGAAATCAATAGATTACCCAGAAAGGGTTTATGATTATATTATTGAGTTAATGAGATATAACGGCTTTAAACTCACTAAATCAAAATTAATTCAAC
Organism: uncultured Methanosarcinales archaeon; assembly: GCA_964573865.1. GTDB lineage: Archaea > Nanobdellota > Nanobdellia > Woesearchaeales > WAPY01 > CAZNLC01. The sequence continues at coordinate 5,501 of CAZNLC010000016.1, forward strand.
AAGAAAAACCCACAAAAATTGGAGTATTCTTTGAGACATTCAAGTTCTTCATTGTTGGAGTTATGATAATTTTCTATCTTTTTAGGGAGTTATTATTACCTTTGTCACCTCCAATTGCTGTAATAATTATTTTTATACTCGCCATTATCTCCATATTTAAGTACTTGGATTTAAAGAATAGGGTTTATATAGTGTATTCTGACACGCTTATTTATGAAGAGGGGTTTTTAACAAAGCATTATGCATTCTTACCGATTGAAAACTTATCAGATTCAACACTTACTCAAACATTTATTGATAAGATATTTGGATTATATGACGTAAAGATCAGTTGTCAAGGATCTCAACAAGAAATATACTTTAAGAATATGGCCAATGGTGTTAAGTTAAAAGAAAACCTTAATTATTTGATTAAGAACATGAAGTCCCTCTCTAAAATAGGTCTTAGAAGAGAGGATGTTAAACCTAGAATAGAACCTACGATACAAAGAGGGGTTTTATATTCTCAAACACAGAGAGAAGGTCTTTCAAAACCTGCATCTGTTAGTGCTGACACAACATTTACAGCAGAGTATAGAATGGATAAGATAAGGACAATAATACCACCTTTGCTAATGCTAATAATAGGAGGAGTGGGTTTGGTTCTAACAATATCACTCGCACTTACAATTAATCGTATATTCTTCTTATTAACTTATATTGCTGGCATGTTATTGCTGCCAACACTCTTTTCACTAATATGGGGAATAATAAAGGTGATTTTCACAACTTACTCGATAAAAGAGAATAGTATCGAAGAGAGATATAATTTTCTTTCTCAAAGAAGTTTAGAATTCAATAATGATAAGGTTATGGCTGTTGTCTTTAAAGAAAACTTTATTGATAAGCGGTTCAACACCTGTAGTATATATTTTTATTCTATTGGTTCTGATAAAATTATTAAATTCCTAAATATTAAAAAAACTCCCAACCTATATGAGTTAGTACTGGCGAAATTTGGAATAAGAGAGGAAAATGTCCGATATCAAATAACTCCTAAATTCAATGTTCTTGACATGGGCAAAGCAAATTTCTTTACTACAGTACTTCTCATTCCCCTAACTTTAATTATAAGCATAAAGTTATCTTGGGTTCTCTTAATTTTTGTAATTCTCTTCTTAATCGCCGTAACTATATATTCCTCAGTCTATTACAAAAAATCAAAATTAATCTTTTACAATAATTATATTTATTTTACAAGAGGTATATTCTTCAAGGACTTTTACTACGTATTATATGATAACGTTAAGGATATAATGACAACAAAGTACCCTCTCTCAAGATCTGGGTCTATAAGGTTTAATATCGCTGGAGAGTACAGTGTTAAAGTAGGAGAGGGAGAAACTGTAAGGTCAAATCATTTTACTATCAAGTATGTCAGTAATATTAAGGTTAAGAGGGAATTGATGGATATAATATTTTATTACAGACCTAATGCTGAGCAAATAGTCCAAATAGAACAAAATATCGAAAAGTATACACCAAAAACAATTTTATCTGCAAAGCCGAGTTTAATGAACATGCTTGTCCCACTCATAGTAATTTCAATAGTAATATTTCCATTGATTCCAACATTAATCATAACTATACCCTTAACTATATTATGGGTGAGGTCTATAACCTATTCAATACAACCACCAAGGATCATTGCCAAATCAGGTATTATATATAAAAAACAAACCTCCATATTATTTAAGAATATTAATTACATTAATTACTCTCAGGGGTTCTTAAACAAGATATTTAAGAATGGGAATGTAGTCATAAACACTACTGGGAGTAGTGCTCCTGAGTTAATAGTTAGAAATATTCGTAATTTCAAGGAATTCTATGATGTATTGAATAGGTATTACAAATAATGCAAGAATACAATGAGAGAGGTGTTAAGTAATGTATAATTAGATTAATTAAAGTATTTAGTTCAATCTAAGAAGTTAGGTATTTCTCAATGGTAAGATTGTATTTTTTCTCTACATCAAAGGTTTCCCATGCGTTCCTCACTTCACTCTTTATTTTTTCCATTATTCCATTTGAAAGTTTACCCCTGATTTGTTTTGATGAAAGCCCCTGCGTGTCTCCAAGAACATCTATCATTGTGAATGGTTTTCCAAAACTTAGGAAGATAGAAATTTTGTTTACCAACTTCTTTAATGCAAGATAATTCCTGTAAAGGGTGGAGGGGTATTCTTTCCTGTTAAAGAGGATTCTGTTGTATTCTTCAAGGTCTCCAATAAAGGCATTACCAACTGGAAATATATTTATCTCATTTATTGGAATGCTTGCTTTTTCTTCAGCGTTCATCAATAAGAAAGCAAGGCCCTCCTCTGGTTTTGGGAATTTTTTGTCACGGGTTATTGAACCATTAATCGCTATTGTAACTGGTTTTCCCAATCTTAAGTAAGCATAGAATTGTTTGAAGAAATTATCAAGTTTATCCCTTGACAATGACCCTTTACCCCTAGTGTATTTGGTATTCTCTCTATTGTCCTCAGCAGTTTTACGATTGTAATCTAAGTACACAGGAAAAGCACCCGAATTTTCCATTAACCAACATAATAATTTCTCAAAAGGTTTTTCATGATTAAAGAACTCATGTTTTGCTACATTGGCCACGAAGACATCCCTTTGTAATAATCTATAGATAATCTCAACAATATCAAAATCAAACATATGATTATAAACTATAACATTGTACTTATTCTGTTTCATCTCATCAATATTCCGAAGACCTGTAACTTTTGCTTCCTTATAAACAAATCTACTTACCAATAAATAGAACGGTTTTACTAAGTAATTTATTACTGTTTTGTTAAATACCTCTTGTTGTTCAATCCTTGACTTCGTTTCTTCCATAACATCATCCAGGGTCCTGTAACCATTATAATTGTAGTGCATACACCCAATGATGAGAAATATATTTTTAAATTTTTCTATTATAAAGTTGTGACACTCAAATCTAGAAGCAGTATTATTGAGTAAAATTGAAAGTAAAATCAGGAAGGATTTAAAGGATAAAGGCTGAGAGTCCGAAAGTTATTTAAAACGTAAAGTAATAATCAATTGTATGTTTTCGGACTTTGTGAAGAGATTATTATTTGCAAGAGAGTTTATAATATCTGACGGAAGGAATGAGGTCTTAGGTGAAAGACAATCCCTCATCCCTATACAACTATTAATTCAACTAGGAGATATTAATCTTAAAATGGCATATAATATAGCGAAG
>CAZNLC010000017.1:0-8720 GCA_964573865.1 uncultured Methanosarcinales archaeon
AATCACGAGCATTCACAAGTCATAGCTTTGAACAAAATCCCTTTTTGGGTTGAGGAAAAAATAAAAGCAAGGTTAAAGTTTGGATTTTGTCCTTACTGTAAGATTATAGAGATTGAAAAGGGAAGTTACAGGCGTGTTTTTGAGAGTGATAACTTTGTTAGCTTCACACCTTATGCTTCAAGATTTCCATTTGAGATTTGGGTTTTTCCAAAAGCGCACATAAGAAAACTTAGTGAGTTGGATGATGAAAAGTTACTCGAGCTTAGTGTTATGTTAAAAAAGATAATAAAGAAAATAAAAGAGTTAGGAACGAGTTACAATTATATGCTATACTATTCTCCAGAAGATTCTGACCTGCACTTCCACATAGAAATAATACCAAGAACATCTGTTTGGGCAGGGATGGAATTCTCAGGGGTAATCATAAACACAACAAGTCCTGAAGATGCTGCTAAGTTCTACAGAGGAGAATTAAAACTCAAAAGTTAACTAAAATGATAATACAACACAAATTTAGTAATGTTGAAAAATCTACAAGTGACAACAAAAACATCAGAATAATTCTTTTTAATAGGAAAGGGGGTTACTTCTTACAAGAGCTTAGCGGCTTAGAGATGAGTAAGTACGATGGTATGTTTATTATGGATGAGCACAACAATATTTACAAGGTGTTGGAGAGTCTAAGTTCAAAAAACAATATTAAGGTTGTGGAAAATTATGGTTATAAAATAGTTTTAAAAGGTGATTTCAACGAGACATTTTTAATGCCTAACAATTTTAACAGTTTAATATATAAGTCTGATAAGGTTCATGAGATCAACCTGTTCTTTGACATTCGGAAAAATTATGATTTTAGAAATTTTGGCAGATACTATGAAGTTTGGGAAGAATACTATAATAATGAAAAGTTAATTGTGTTAAAGTTTGATAAAAAAACAAGCTCAAAGGAAGATTCTACAAACGATGTGAAAGAATATGAGATTTATGTGGTAATAAAAACAGACGGTCCTTGTGAGTTAAAGAGGGAGTGGGTTAAGAGAGAATATTTATTTGACAAGAAAAGAAACTCAAGTTATGATAGGTATGTATTCAAAGCTTTAAAAACAGATTCGTCAAGGATAGTTATAAGTTGTGGATTTAACAAGAAGAAAACAATGCAAGAAGCTAATTTTGTGTTTAAAAGCTTGGATAGTTTTGAGGACAGAGAGAAAAAATTCTTCAAAGACCAATTAAAAGAGTTGGAATTTGACAATTTAAAATTGAGTGATGAAGAAAAAGCCGCTTTGATAAGTAGTATCAACAGCATCAGAGGTTTGTGTGTGAAAAACTCTATAATAGCTGGTTTTCCCTGGTTCTTCCAAAATTGGACAAGGGATGAGTTAATATCACTAGATACTTTCATAAAATTAAAAGAGTATGAGCTTGTAAAAAAAATCATTCTAAAAAACCTTGTTAAAGTTAGTAGTGATGGACTTTTGAGGACTAATGATAAGAGTGAACTAAAGAGTGCTGACTCTGTTGGAATACTGTTTAAGAGGATTGAAGATTTCCTCAACTGTTTAGAAAGCGAAGGAAAAATAAATAAAATTCTAACTATGATAGAAAAAAAATTGATAACAAAAAAAGTAGAGCTAATCACAAAATCAATAATAAAGAATTTTTATGACAAAAAACTCCACTTAGTGAGTAATAATAATTATGAAACCTGGATGGACTCATTAAGGAGGAATGGTTTTAAGATTGAAATCCAAGCACTTATGATAAAAATATTAGAATTAACTTACAAACTAACAGGAAATAGGAGCTACTTAAAAATAAGAAGCGAAATTATAAAAAACACGAGAAAGATGTTCTTAAAAAAGGGTGTGTTGATTGACGGTCTCTACTATGATAAAGGAAGAGTGGTGTTTGATAACACAATAAGAAACAATATATTCTTAGCTTACTATTACTACCCAAAGTTATTAAGCAAGAAAGAATGGCAGGTTTGTTTTGAAAAAGCTCTTAAAAAACTCTGGAATCCTTGGGGTGGAATCTCAAGCGTGGATAAAAAAAGCAAATTTTTTGTTAAAAAACACACTGGTGAAATCCCAAAGAGTTATCACAATGGAGACTCCTGGTACTTCATAAACAACATAGCAGCATTGGCTATGATGCAAGTGAACAAAAAAAGATTCAAACAATACATAAGAAAAATAATAAGAGCAAGTGTTTTCGATAATCTATACTCAGGTGTTATTGGTTCTTCATCAGAACTCTCAAGCTCACAAGAGATGAAATCTGAGGGTTGCTTAGTGCAAGCTTGGAGTAACTCAACATTAATAGAAGTGTTGATGGAAAAGAATAAGAAAAGCTTAAATTAACTCACCTCATCCTAATATCCCAATTATAAGGTATCTTCTTCGTGTTGTAAGGCAGTCTGAACTCGTCAGGTTTTTCATAATTGTAGAGTTCAGTAGGCAGGTTTACTACAATAGCCTCTTCGTTAGAAATGCATTTAAAACCGTGCCAAACATTACTTGGAACCTTAACAAGCATTGGATTATAATCGCCGATAAAAAACTCATTAATAATACCGAAAGTCTTAGAATTCTTCCTACCATCAAACAAAACAAGTTTTATCATCCCCTTAACACAAGCTATAAAATCATCCTGCTTTTTGTGCAAGTGCCAAGCCTTCACAACTCCAGGATAAGCAGTTGTAATGTAAACCTGAGAAAATTTTTCAAATAAATCATCGTCTCTTCTCAAGATCTCCATAAGACGCCCACGCTCATCAGCTATGAACTTCAACCTTTTAAAAACAACACCCATAATTGTTTTATTGTGTGAGAGGTTCATCAACAATCACCAACTACTTATGCTTTATTATATTCATCCTACTTTTGTGGTTTTTAACAAACCACTTTATTGTTTTTGAGATCCCCTCTTCAAAACTTGTTCTTGGACTCCACTTTAGTTCTCTACTTAATGCATCTATGGTTAAACAAATTCTCTTTATTTCCCCCTCAACTGGTGGTGCGTACTCAACAGGAATCTCCTTATTAAATTGTTTTTTTAGTATTGAAACTATTTGTTTAACACTCACTTCCCTACCAGAACCCACATTCATGATTTTCCTTAATGTTGGTTTTTCCAAACCCCTAACAACAATTTCAGCTACATCACCAACATAAATAAAATCTCTCGTTTGAGAACCATCACCATTTATCTTAATAACACCATTGGTTAGGAATGCTTCTATAAAAGCTGGAATAACACCCAAAGCCCTGCCCAAACCCTGCCTTGGACCGTAAACATTAGCGAGTCTTAAAACCAAATAATCAATATCATAATTCTTGTAGTACTCGTATAGATAATGCTCAGCAGTGTGTTTTGAAATTCCATAGGGTGAAAATGCTTTCAAAGGGTGATTCTCATCTACGGGCAAGTACTCTGGCTCACCATAAACAGCGCAAGAGCTCAAGAAAACTATCTTTTTAACATTAAAGTTCTTACATTGTTCAAGAACATTGATTGTTCCAAGAATGTTTATTTTAGCGTCATAAATTGGGTCTTGTAGTGATTTAATAACACTAACTTGAGCAGCTGCATGAACAACAAAATCAGGTTTTTCAACCTTAAAAACCTCTTTCAATTCAGGAGAGGTTATATCCACATTGTAAAAGCTTGCTCTTTTATTAACAAAACTCTTCAAACCTGAAGACAAATCATCAACAACAACAACCAAATAACCTTTTTTCAAGAGCAAATCAACAATATGACTTCCGATAAAACCAGCACCACCAGTCACTAAAACCTTATACTTCTTACCAGAAAACTTTGAGAGTTCCACAATCTTATTCTCCAAGATAGTGTAGAGTTTGAATAACTCCCAAATCCTTCTCCGCAAATAGTTTATGGATGAGTTTAGAGTGCTAATCATACAGCATCACTGATTACTTCAAGTTAGTTATTACATAAGAGAAATTAACCCTATATATAAATCTTTCTGTTGTTACTACTTGTTAGGAAAAACTTATCTTAGTTTTTGTTTTAGTATGTCAAAAAAATTCTTGGAGAAATCCTCTCTATCCATCGCAAATTCAATAACTGCTTTTAAATGATTCAAAGGATCTCCAACTGTAAGCCACTTTCCACTAATCTTGTGAGCAAAAATCTCCTTATCCTGTCTCATCAACCTTAAAGCATCGGTGAGTTGAATCTCGTTGTTCTTACCAGGAGGTGTTTTCTCCAAATAATCGAAGATTTCTGGCATTAAAACATACCTTCCCAAAATCGCGAGGTTGGATGGTGCTTTGTCAATAGGTGGTTTCTCAACAAGGTCTTGAACTAAAAAAGTGTTGTCATCAACACTCCCTCCTAATTTAACAACTCCATAACTGCTAACTTGCTCCTTTGGAACCTCTGAAACAGCAATTATAGAGCTTTTCAACTTTAAGGCTTTATCAACCAGTGATTTAATACAAGGTTGTTTTGACTTAACAATATCATCACCAGTCATAACAGCGAAAGGCTCTCCATTGATGTGCTTCTTAGCTTTTAGTATAGCGTGACCAAAACCCAAGGGTTCCTTCTGACGGATATAGTGTATATCAGCTAAATTCTCAATATGTTCAAGCTCCTTAAGAACTTCAAGCTTGCCTTTTTTCCTTAACAAGTTTTCCAACTCAACACTCTTATCAAAATGATCCTCAATAGCTCTCTTGTTACGACCTGTGATTATGAGAATATCTGTTAAACCAGAAGCAACAGCTTCTTCAATAATGTACTGTATGGCTGGTTTGTCAATTATAGGAATCATTTCTTTAGGCATGGCTTTTGTAGCAGGTAAGAACCTCGTTCCCAAACCTGCGGCTGGAATAACTACCTTTGTAATTTTCATCACAACACCTCTTACAAAATCATATAAAGTTTTACTTTGTTTAAGAGTAAAAACACTATTATTTAAAACTTTTGAATAAAAAGAATTAAAGATGGGGCTGCCCGGATTTGAACCGGGGTCGTCCGCTCCCAAAGCGGAAAGGATAAACCAAGCTACCCTACAGCCCCTGACAAAACAGATTAGTAATGGAGAATTTAGAATTATCTTTTAAATCTTTTGTTTAAAACAAAAAAATAAAAATAAAAATTCTTTATTGGTTTGTAATTAACCAAATTTCTTTCAAAGCAATAACTGCAACTGCTGGAGCAATAAACACATTAAGCAGTCCAAAGAAGGTTGCTATTGGTTGCCAATGGAAGATATTCATAGCAAGCGTTGATAATGCGCCAAAGCTCACTAAAAAGGCAATCGCTGCAATTAAGAATGGTTGCACCTCTTTCTCAGTTATATTTATCAATCCAACCAAAATACCGAGTAAACCAATAACAACAGTCGCCCATACAGCAGGATTGTTTGCCTGCAACACTGCAATAATAACTGCCAAAACTAAACCAATGTAAAAACTCCAGATACCAATGTTTTTGTTTGTGGGTTTCTTTTTCATAATACCACCCCAAACTATAAAATTGCAGTATCTTTTATAAATTATTATAACCACTGATAGATAAAAAGTATTTTTGAGTGTTTAATCCTTTTGCTTTGTTTCACAACAACTTTTATAAATAAAATACTACTAACTAACACTATGACAGCAAGAAAACTCATAAGAGAATTAAATCCTGATGTAGAAGAGGATGTTTTGTTGAAAGGGTTTGTCCACGAAATAAGAGAGTTGAAAACAATAAAATTCATTCTTTTAAGGGACACTAGCGGAATAGCTCAAGTGGTTATAACAAAGGAGAACCCTTTATTTGAGAAAATTCCAAAGTTAAGCTTGGAGAGTGTTATTGAAGTTCATGGGAGGGTTAAGAAAAGTTCAATATCAAAGAGTGGTTTTGAAATTGAAGCTAAAGAGGTAAACATACTGTCAAAAGCTGAAAAACTGCCAATAACAGTGACTGAAAAGGGAGTGAGGATATCACTTCCAAAGAGATTAGACTTCAGAAGTATTGATTTGAGAAAACCAGAAAACCAAGCCTTATTCAAGATACAAGCAGCTCTTATTAGAGGAATGCAAGAGTATTTGGACAATAATGGTTTTTTACATGTATTCACACCAGCACTGATGGGAGCTCCTTCAGAATCTGGAAGTGAGGTTTTTGAAGTAAAATACTACGACAAAAAAGCCTTCTTAAGACAAGACCCTCAACTTCACAGACAACTCACAATAGCTGGTGGTTTTGAAAAGATTTATGATTTGGGAACAAACTGGAGAGCTGAAAAATCGCACACAACAAAGCACCTTTGTGAACACCACGCCTGTGCAGTTGAAATGGCATATATCGAGAGTGAGTATGACACTATGAAAGTTGAGGAAGAATTAATCATCTCTGCCTTAAAAAGAGTTAAAAAGGATTGCAAGGAAGAACTAAAAACACTCAATGTTAATTTTGAAATACCCGAAAAACCTTTCTTGGTTTTAGAATTTCCAAAAGTTTATGATATACTGGAAGAAATGGGGAAAAAATTGAATTTTGGTGATGATTTGGACGCTGAAGCTGATTCTCTAATATGGCAGTATGTCAATAAAAAACTGCACAAGGAGTTTTATTTCATAAACAAATTCCCCTTCGCGCTAAAACCATTCTATGTTATGAGATATGATGATCAACCAGAATACGCTAGGAGTGTTGACTTGAACTTTAGAGGTTTAGAATTAAGCTCTGGTGGTCAGAGAGAACACAGGTATGATAAACTAATGGCCCAAGTCAAAGAAAAAAACTTAAATCCCAAGAGTGTTGAATGGTTCACAAAATTCTTTAAGTGGGGTGTTCCACCACACGGTGGTTTTGCATTAGGTATAGAGAGACTAACACAAGCACTGCTGAAGATTGACAACATTCGAAAAACTGTTTTATTCCCAAGAACACCTGACAGATTTTTACCTTAGGTGATTAACATGAAGTTCATAAGTGTAGAAGAAGCTTTTGAAAGAGTTGGAGAAATAGTTTCCCTGCACGGTTGGGTTTATAGGAAAAGAGGTAGTAACCAAAGAATATTCATAATATTAAGAGACTCAACAGATATCATACAATGCTTGGTTGAAAGAAAAAATGTCACTCAAAATGTTTGGGAAGACGCTGAAAGAATAACAATAGAATCCAGTTGTGAAATAAGAGGAAAAGTGAAAAGGGATAATAGAGCACCGACTGGTTTTGAAGTTGAAGTCCAGGATTTAAAGATAATTGGACTTGCAGAACCATTCCCAATAACAAAAGACCTCAGCAAGGAATACCTCTACAACATAAGACACCTATGGCTTAGGAGTAGAAAACTGACATCAATAATGAAAGTAAGACACACAGTGTTTGGAGCAATAGATTCCTTTTATAGAAAAAAAGGCTTTTATGAAGTAGCACCTCCAATACTAACACCTGCTGCTTGTGAAGGGGGCTCAACACTCTTTGAGGTAAAATATTACAATAAAAAGATGTATTTAACACAGAGTTGGCAACTCTATGCAGAGGTCCTCATCCACTCACTCGAGAGAATATACTGTAATAGTCCATGCTTTAGGGCTGAAAAATCAAAAACATCAAGACACTTATCAGAGTTTTATATGTCGGAAATGGAAGCTGCTTGGTTTGACCTCGATGATATAATAAAGTATGGTGAGGAACTGGTTAGTTTTATAGTACAAAGGGTTGTTGAAAGGAGGAGCAAGGAATTAAAATTATTGGGCCAAGATATTGAAAAACTAAAGAGGATAAAACCACCATTTCCAAGAATAACATACACAGAAGCACTTGAAATACTAAAGAAGGATGGTATTAATGTTCCTTGGGGAAAGGACTTGAGAACAGTAGAAGAAGATGCTTTGATGAAACACTTTGATAAACCATTAATAGTAACTAATTATCCAAGCGAGGTAAAGGCCTTTTACATGCCTGATGACCCAAAAAACCCAAAAACTGTTTTGTGCTATGACATGCTAGCACCAGAGGGTTATGGTGAAATAATCGGTGGGAGTCAAAGAAGCATCGACATTGAAGAGATAAAGAGAAAACTAAAAAGGGATGGTGAGGATATAAAGAATTATGAATGGTACCTTGACTCAAGGAGATATGGGAAAGTACCTCATGCTGGTTTTGGACTTGGTGTTGAAAGGGTAATATCCTGGATTTGTGGATTAGACAATATAAAAGATGCAATACCCTTCCCAAGAACAATAAGAAGGTCATACCCATAAGTAATCAAGAATAGAACCAAGATAAATACAATCAAAAATCGAACAAACTCTTTTGTTGATTATTATTCTTAACAACATCTTTATCTATTGGAGAAAAAACTTCTTGTTCCCTATCCTTATCAAAAACAGGGACTCCATAAACACCATCAAAACCAGGCCTTACAAAGATATTCCCCTGTCTGTTCTTTATTATGATATTTGCTAAGTTCTCATCAACAAATTTCTTGATCTCATCAGGAGGAGCATCAAGCAAAACATTAAATTCATTACCAAAGTGTTTTATTAGAGTATTATAAACACTCCAAACCTTCTTAGTCAAAACACCAACATGATAATAATGGGCTATTAATTCTTGCAATGGCAACAACCTCTTAAATGGCAAAGCATTCTTTGGTTTAAAACCAAAAGGCCTATCAGCAAGTTCTAAGACACGGTGTAAAACACCAATAGTTAATTGTTTGTGACAAACAGGACAAGTATTATTTA
>CAZNLC010000018.1:0-8707 GCA_964573865.1 uncultured Methanosarcinales archaeon
ATAAAATAAAATTATAGAAATGAAATTATTATAAATATAATTTTTGAATAATACTTTTTTAATATATTTATTCTAATAATTTTATTATAACTTTAAACTTCATCTTCTAAGTTTTAATTATATCATATTTCCACAAGAAATCAAGGTCACAGAGATATTTCTTTTGGAAACTCTGTTTTTTTATATTTATGTTTTAATATTGAATAAAACACAAAATAAAAGCTTAAATACAACCTTATTTCCTATGGAGAACATGCAAAGAAAGATGACTACATTTTTTGAAAAATTTCTTATAAGAGAGTCATTGTTTCTCAACAAGAGAGTATTACAAGCAAACTACACACCAAGTAAAATATTGCATAGAGACGAGGAAATAAACCAAATAGCCAATGTCTTAGCACCAGCCCTACGTATGGAAAAGCCATCTAACCTATTCATCTATGGAAAAACAGGAACTGGAAAAACAGTCTCTGTAAAGTACACAATAAACAGCATTATGGAAGTAGCTAATAAAAATAACATCTCTTTAAAATCAATATACGTGAATTGTAAACTTAAAAAAGTTGCAGATACAGAATACAGGTTAATAGCACAACTTGCAAAAGAGTTTGGAAAAGCAATTCCAGCAACAGGATTACCAACTGATGAGGTTTACAAGATATTCTTTGATGCTTTGGATTCAAAAGAGCAAATTGTGTTGTTAATACTTGATGAAATTGACCAACTTGCGAAAAAAGCAGGCGACGCAATACTCTATAATTTAACAAGAATCAATGAGGAATTAAAGAAAGCACAACTCTCAATCATAGGGATATCTAATGACTTAGTTTTTGTTGATACACTAGACCCAAGGGTTAAGAGTTCTCTATCAGAAGAAGAAATACTATTTCCACCATACAACGCATTGCAAATACAAGATATACTCATGGAGAGAGCTAAAAAGGCATTTAAGAAGGGGAGTTTAGGAGAAGGAGTTATTGAAAAATGTGCTGCATACGCTGCAAGAGAGCATGGTGATGCAAGAAGAGCATTAGAACTCTTAAGAGTTGCAGCTGAAATCGCTGAAAGAAAAGGATTTTCAAAGGTAACATTAAAAGAAATTGATGAAGCAGAGGATAAGATAGAAAAAGAGAGGGTTGTTGACGCTGTTAAAACACAACCCAAACAATTTCAGGCAGTTTTATACGCATTACTAAAGCTTGCTGAAACAAAAAGGTCAGTTTTGTTTACTGGTGAGATTTATGATGTTTACAAAAAACTTTGTGATAGAATAAATCTAAGACCTCTAACACAAAGAAGAGTTTCTGATGTTATATCAGAACTTGATATGCTTGGAATTATCAATGCTAAAATCATTTCAAAAGGCAGGTACGGTAGAACAAGAGAAATAACAATATCAACATCACACTCAATAACTCAAAATATAAAAAAATTGCTTGAGAAATCACTTGACATTTCTTGATTTTTTAATCAAAAAAGGAATTAAAATGTTAGATGATAAGAGAAAGAAGATATTAAAAAGTTTAATGGAGAAGAAGTTATTAGTAAGCCCTGAAGTTATTGATGAGCTTTTAGAACTTGAAGAAGATTTTTTGAATGAAATCTTAAAGCAGAATCTAACAGTTTTAGATCACGACACTATTGAACTTTTCAGGAAGAATAAGAACTTTAATTTAGGAGAGTTTGAGAGGGCAAAAACACTGAAACAAAAATTTGGCAAAGAAGAAATTTACAATAAATTTTTAGAGTACAAAGATGAGATTAAGAATAAAAATAATTTTGAAATACAAGGTTATAAAATTAAAGTGTTAAAAAATTATTATGAAAAAGCGAGTAAGAAAACAGTGAAAGATTTTGTTAATTATTATGTCAGTAGATTAAAAAAGATTTCTTCAATGCTTGAGAAGAGGCAAGAGCTTAACAACCTGACAACCATTAGAAAGGTCAGAGAAAAGAGGGATCGTTCGGAAGTAAGTGTTATAGGATTAGTGAATGATAAGAGAATATCAAAGAATGGTAAGATAATTCTTACACTAGAGGATCAGACAGGTGAAATAAATGTTTTGATTTCAGAGTCTAATAAAGAACTTTATGAAAGAGCGAAAGATATTGTTTTGGATGAGGTTATTGGAGTTAATGGAATTTCAGGTAATAAAATTATTTTTGTAAAGGAATTACTACAACCGGATATTCCAGTTGTTTCAGAACCGTTAAAAGCACCAGATGAGGTTTACGCAGTTTTCTTGTCAGATTTTCATGTCGGTTCAAAAAACTTTTTATCAGCAGAAGTTGAAAAATTCATTAAGTGGATAAATTCAGAGTTAGGTAGTGACGAAAATAGAAGGATAGCAAAACTTTCAAAATACATCTTTATAGTTGGTGATTTAGTTGATGGTGTTGGAATATATCCAGGGCAGAGTGAGGAATTAGAGATAAGAGATATTTACAAACAATACTCTAAATTTTCAAACTTAATATCTAAGATTCCAAAGGACAAACACATAGTAATAATACCCGGAAATCACGATGCAGTGAGACTTTTAGAACCACAACCCCCAATCAGCAAGGAGTTCATACCCTCTCTTTATGAAATGCCAAATGTTTTTTTGTTAAGCAATCCTGCTATTGTTAATATTCACTCATCACAAGATTTTCAAGGGTTTAATGTTTTATTGTATCACGGTTTTAGTTTTGATTATTATGTCGCAAAGGTTGATTCAATAAGAAATAAAGGTGGTTATGATAGAGCAGATTTGATTATGAAATTTTTATTACAAAGAAGGCACTTAGCACCAACATATTCTTCATCATTATTCTCACCAGAGTACGGTGAGGATCCTCTTGTTATTGATAAGGTTCCACAATTTGTAGCAACAGGACACATACATAAATGCTCAGTTTCAAATTACAGAGCAACAACACTAATATCAGGTAGTTGTTGGCAGTCAAAAACATCTTTTCAGGAAAAGATGGGACACCACCCTGAACCGGCAAGAGTTCCAATAGTAAATTTAAAAACAAGGAAATTCAAAATACTAAAATTCACTTAATCAAAATGTCAGTTCAATATAAAATTCCAGGAGAAGGCACTAATAAACCAAATGAAGAGTATACTCTTCTATTTTTAGATTTTGATGACACTTTAATAAGAGGTGTGAGTTGGAATTTCTTAGCTGAAGCTGCTGGAAGATTAGAAGAAAAGATGTCTTATTTTGAAAGGTTCAACAAAGAATTGAATGAAGCAAATCATAAAAATCCAAAATTAACTGATAAAATTTACAGTGAGTGGATTAGAAAAGACGCTTCACTCTTCAAAGGAGCAAGAGTTGATATTGTTAAGAGAGCTTATGAAAATTTACTGGAGAAGAAAGCAATAAGTGAAGGTTTTGATGAGTTGTTAAGTTTATTGTTGAATAGTGAGACAATTATTTCAGGAATTGTAAGTGCAGGAGTAGCAAATTTTATTGATTACTTCATTAGTGAGGAGGTAAAAAAACACATTGAAAAAAATCAAATTCCTGTTAAAAAAGACTTGGATTTTTTAGTTGCGAACGAACTCACAACAAGGGACGGTTTTTTTGATGGTGGTTATTGGTATAATGTTAAAGTGTTTGAGAAACAAAAGATTGTAAGAAACATATTTCAAATTTATAGTGATGAATTTAGCTTTCCAATTAATCAAATAATCTTCGTTGATAATTCAAAAAAAGAAATTGAAAATATTTTAAGAATAAATCTTCCTGTTAAAAAAACTATTTTCTTACTCAACCACAAGAATGAAGATTTTACCGCTGATAAAGAAAACCTTTCCAACACAGGCCCTTACAATACTGATTTTATTGTTATAAATTCACTTGAACAATTAATTCCTTATTTAAAACAAATACAAGCTTAGTTAAAATGAACAATAAAATAACAACAGTTGCAAGTAAAGAAGTACAAGACTATTTTGAGTGGATTAATCGTAGGATTAAAAGGGCTTATGAAGTTGCAGCAAAGGCAAGAGCTAAGAATTTAGACCCGGAAAACAAGGTAGATATACCACTTGCAAACAACATGATTGAGAGGGTAGAAGGTTTAATATCAGCAATTGCACCTCAACTTGTTAATTCAGGAGTTACAAACAGGATAAAGGAACTTGAAAAACAATACGGACCATTAGATTGGAGGGTTTCTCTTAAAATAGCTGAAGAAGTAGCTAAAGAAAAATTCTGTAAATTTAATAGTGTGAAAGAAGCTATGGAGGTTGGGATAAGAACAGGTTTTGCATACCACACCCTTGGAGTTGTTTCAGCTCCACTTGAAGGTTTTGTTGAGTTGAAAATAAAGAAAAGAAGGGATGGTAAGGAATACATTGCTGTTAAATACGCAAGTCCAATAAGGGGAGCTGGTGGAACAGCAGCTTCTGTAAGTGTAATCATTGCAGATTACATAAGAAAAGTTTTTGGATTTTCAGAGTATGACCCAACAGAGAAAGAGGTTAAGCGTTTTGTAACAGAACTCTATGATTATCACGATAGGGTCACTAACTTACAGTACAAACCAAGTGAGGAAGAAATTATTTTCTTAATGAGTCATTTACCAGTTGAAATTGATGGTGATGTTACAGAGAAGATAGAAGTGTCAAATTACAAGGATTTGGAGCGTGTTGACACTAATAGAATAAGAGGAGGACTTTGCCTTGTTGTTTCTATGATCGCATTAAAAGCTCCAAAACTTTGGAAGCAACTTAGGAAATGGGGTAAGGATTTTAATCTTAATTGGGATTTTTTGGAAGAATTCTTGAAAATACAGAAGATAAAAAAAGCAGCTCTTAAGGAAGAAAAGATTCAAACAAATATTTCAACAATAACCCCTGATTTCACATTCATAGCAGATTTAGTCGCTGGAAGGCCAGTCATATCATTACCATTAGCTTCAGGAGGTTTTAGATTAAGGTACGGCCGTTCAAGAACGAGCGGTTTCTCAGCGGTTTCACTCAATCCAGTTACTATGGAAGTTTTAAATGGTTACATAGCTGTTGGCACACAACTGAAAACAGAGAGACCTGGTAAAGCAGCAGTTGTCAGCAACTGTGATTATATCGAAGGACCAATAGTTAAATTGAAAGATGGTCAAGTTCTAAGACTGGAGAGTGTTCAAGAAGCAAAAAAACTCAAGGATGATATTGAAGAAATAATCTACTTAGGAGACATTCTCGTTAGTTATGGGGATTTTCTAGACAGAGCTCACAAATTAGTTCCAGTTGGTTATTGTGAAGAATGGTATATTAAAGAACTTGAGAAAAAAACAATTGAAACATTCGGAACACTAAACCCTGAAAAGGTAGCTTATTTTATTGACGAAGACCCAGAGGTAATAATATCCTTGTTCAAAAATCCTATAAAAACAAGAATTAGTGCAAGAACAGCCTTGAAATTGTCAGAGAATTTTGGAGTTCCACTCCACCCATTCTACACATACTATTGGACTCAAATTGGTAAGGAAGGTTTGAAGGTGCTGCTTGAAAGTTTTAAGAAAGCAAAATTCGATATTAATAATAAAAAAGTCATTTTCACAAATGACAAAGCTCTAAAGAGAACACTTGAAATACTTGGAATACCACACAGGATAACACAAAATGAATTTATCATAGTAACAGGAGAAGAATCAATAGCGTTGTTAGCAAGTTTAGGAATGCTAAAAAACGCTAACAGTGTTAGTTTATTGGATTCTTGGCTTTCAGAATTGGAAAAGATTTCAGACAGTGAGATTCTCACTTTCTTGAAAAAACTAGCAGGTTTTGAAATAAGAGACAAAGCAGGAACATTCATTGGAGCCAGAATGGGACGTCCTGAAAAAGCGAAGATGAGACGTCTCGTTGGAAGTCCAAATGTTTTATTCCCTGTTGGAGAACAAGGGGGTAAAATGCGTTCTTTCCAAACAGCATTAGAAGTTGGTTTTGTTGAAGCGGATTTTCCAATATACTTTTGTGAACATTGCAACAGAGAAACAATTTATCCTGTATGTGAAGTCTGTAATAGGAAAACAACAAAAATGTACCATTGTAGTTATTGTGGTGATATAAAAACACCGGAGTGCAAACACGGCAAAGCTTCAACATTTAAGAAACAAAAAATTGACATAAACCATTACTTCCAATACGCTCTTAAAAAGTTAGGTATGAAAACATACCCTGACCTTGTTAAGGGAGTTAGGGGAACAAGTAACAAAGATCACATTCCAGAAAACCTCTGTAAGGGAATATTAAGGGCAAAGTATGGATTAACAGTTAACAAGGACGGCACTATAAGGTTTGATATGACTGAATTACCAATAACCCATTTTAAACCAAGTGAGATAAGTGTTAGTGTTAAAAAATTAAGAGAGCTTGGCTACACAAAAGACATTTATGGCAAAGAGTTAACCTCTGAAGAACAAATATTAGAATTGAAACCTCAAGATATTATAATTCCGAAGAGTCACTTCGTAGCAGAATCTGCTGACAGTGTTCTAATAAGGGTTTCGCAGTTCATTGATGAATTGCTTGAGAAATTTTATAATCTAAAACCATACTACAATCTAAAAACAAGAGAGGATTTAATTGGGAGATTAGTTATTGGGTTAGCCCCTCACACATCAGCAGGAATTGTTGGCAGGATAATAGGTTTTTCAGATGCACAAGCACTCTTTGCACATCCATTGTTTCACGCTGCTATGAGACGTGATTGCGATGGTGATGAAACATCAATAATTCTCTTATTGGACGCATTGATTAATTTTTCAAGACAATACCTTCCTGATAAGAGGGGTTCAAGAACAATGGATAGCCCACTTGTACTTACAAAGATAATCATACCATCGGAAGTTGATGATATGGTTTACAAACTTGATGTTGGGGATAGCTACCCACTTGAATTTTATGAAGCAGCTCTCAACTATAAACAACCATCAGAAGTTGAAATTGATGTTTTAGGAAAGAGACTCGGGACTGAAAAACAGTATGAAGGAATGATGTTCACTCACAACATAACAAACATAAACAAGGGTGTTCTGTGTTCCTCATATAAAACATTTCCAACAATGGAAGAAAAATTGAAGGGTCAAATGAAACTCGCGGAGTTATTAAGAGCTGTTGATGAATCAAAAGTAGCAAGTTTAGTCATAGAAAAACACTTATTAAGAGATACGAGAGGAAATTTAAGAAAATTTTCAAAACAACAATTTAGATGTGTTAATTGTAATAAGAAGTACAGAAGGGTCCCTCTCAGTGGGAAATGCTCTTGCGGTGGTAGAATAATATTCACAGTTTCAGAAGGTTCAGTTGTTAAGTATTTAGAACCTGCTTTGAGCTTGGCTGAAAAATACAATGTTTCAACATACTTAAAGCAGAGCTTACAAATAACGAAGAGGATGATTGAAAGCATTTTTGGGAAAGAAAAGGAAAAACAAGAAAATTTAGGAAAATGGTTCGGCTAAAAATAGATATTGTTGAGTAAACAAGCAAAATGCAAACAAAAGAAAACAATGTTGGAAAGGGCTTTATTATAAGGATAATAAGGGTAGATAGGGGTTTTTTAATTGCGGGTTGTGATGAGGAGCTTCTTGGAAAGAAATTCACTGAAGGTAAAAAACAAATAGATTTAACATCCAATTTTTACAAGGGAGAGAAATATTCTGATAAGGATCATAACAAAGTATTAAACCTGATGAAAAACGCTTACATTATTAATATAGTGGGTCACAGAATTGTTGATTTAGCGTTGAAGAATAAGATAATAGACTCTAATAGGGTTCTCTTTATATCAGGAGTTCCAACAGCACAATCAGTTAACGACAACAACCTAACATAGCATTCTTTCAATGTTACTTTTAATCTCAGTATATTTAGATAATCTTTAAGAATATTTATTTTATTAATGGAACACTCTTCTTAGCACCACAAGCTTGGCATTTTATGAACAGGAAAGAACCTTCCTTCACTAAGATAGTGTCAGGTTTCTTGCACTCAGGACAGAGAACATATGTTTTAACATACTTTTGGATTTTTTCATTAACTTGAGAGGCAGAAACCTTCCTACCAATAATAATAGCGTTCTTCTTTAAATCTCCAGGAGCAGCTAACTCTCTAAGTATAAACTTTAAAACATGTTCAGGTTTTCTCCTGAGCTTAGAACAGATCTCATAAAAATTACTTATTACTGTTTTATTACCTTGAATGTGACCTCTAACTTTCGGAACTTCAAAACGTTCTTTTTTAATAACCCTCTCAGGAAGTTTCTTCTCAGCCCTTTCCAACATTTCATTATAGTCCATAAAGTTAGAGGGTTTAACCAAATTATTTAAATCTTTTGATACACCTCAGCTAATCTTTCATTAAAAATCAATACCTTTTAAGGCGAGAACTCCCTTGTCAAAAGGATGTTTTACCTTTTTTACTTCAGAAACCAAATCAGCAACCTTAATTACACTTTTAGGAGCACATCTCCCTGTTAGTATAACATTTGTTCCTTTGGGAACCCTTTTGATAAAATCCAACAATCTCTTCTCACTCAACAATTTCATGTGGACAGCAATGTTAACTTCATCCAAAACAATTAAGAAAGGTTTCTCCCTCAACAATCCTTCAGCAGTTTCCAAGGCTTTTTCAACAATCAATTTTTCTTTTGAATCAATCACCTTAACCTTCTTCACAACTTTCTTAGCTTTTGCAAGATTTTTACTACTG
>CAZNLC010000019.1:0-4831 GCA_964573865.1 uncultured Methanosarcinales archaeon
AGATGTCAAAAAGGAAAATCTAATAGAAGAGAAATTCAAATCTGTGATAAAACTTCTTGTGAAACAACACTTCCCAGAAACAGACGATGAAGTGCAACAACATCTAATAGCTTATCTTATTCAGAGGTGTTTAGGATTCGGCAACTTGGAAATACTAATGGCGGATAAACTTCTTGAGGAAATAGTTGTTAACAACTCGGAAGAACCAGTTTGGGTTTATCACAAGAAACATGGTTGGTTAAAAACAAACATAAGAGTAAGTAGTGAAGAGGAGATAAAACACTATGCAACCATGATGGCAAGGCGTGTTGGAAGGCAAATCACTGTTCTTTCACCATTATTAGACGCTAACCTTAGGACAGGAGACAGGGTTAACTGCACATTAGCTCCAATATCCACAAAAGGTAACACAATAACACTGAGGAAGTTCGCTTCAGAACCTTGGACAATAACAAAATTCATCGACGGAAAAACAATATCAGCTGAAGCTGCGTCTCTTGTTTGGCTGGCTGTCCAGTATGAACTCTCTATACTGATAGCTGGAGGAACAGCTTCTGGAAAAACATCAACACTAAATGCGATATCAAATTTTTTCCCACCAAACCAGAGAGTTATAAGCATTGAAGACACTAGGGAAATAGTTCTACCAAAATTCTTGCATTGGGTTCCACTCGTTACTAGGCAACCAAACACAGAGGGTCGTGGTAAGATAACAATGCTTGACTTACTGGTGAACTCACTAAGAATGAGACCTGACAGGATAATAGTTGGCGAAGTCAGACGTCAAAGAGAAGCAGAAATACTATTTGAGGCTATACACACAGGCCACTCTGTTTACGCTACTGTCCACGCTAATAATGTTCAGGAAACAATAACAAGATTAACAAGCCCTCCAATAAATGTTCCTAAATCAATGATACCAGCAATATCCATGATAATGGTTCAATACAGAAACAGGAGAACAGGTATTAGGAGAACATTCCAAATAGCGGAAGTCCTTCCAGACGCAAATCCAAATGTGCTCATGCAACTTGACATAAGAAAGGATGTTATAAACAAAATCAACAAATCCGTTTCTCTAATAGATACTCTCCAGCTCTACACAGGATTCTCAAGGTCTGATATCGATAACAACCTTCAAGAAAAAACAAAGGTTTTGAAGTGGATGGTCAAACACAAAGTGTTTGATGTTAACTCTGTGGGCAGGATAATAGCTGAATACTATACTAACAAGGAAGAACTAATGAAGATAGTCAACAAAAACAAAGATTTTGTGTTTAGGGAACAAAGTTCTAGTGAAAAATAAAGAACAACACAATAGTATGATTAAGCTGATGTTAAAATGCTACTACAATTTTTGAAAAGGTTTTTTCCAGGGTTGAAATTTAAGCTAAAACAAGCAGGAATATCATATGATGTTAAAACTTTCTTGAAAAGAACTCTCATTGTTAGCTTATACTCAACGATTGGTTTATCGTTCATAATCTTTGTTATGGCGACGACATTTCAAAACAACGCCTTCTATATACTAATACCAATAATTTTTCTAATGAGCTTCTTCTACTTCATGAAGTTACCGGATGTTATCATAAGAAAAAATGAGCGAGCGATAGGGAGTGAATTAGTGTTTGCTGGAAGGTTCCTCATCATTGAACTTGAATCTGGAGTTCCGATGTACAACGCCTTGATAAATCTGTCAAAAAATTACAATTTTATTGGAAAGTACTTCAAACAGATTATAGACAAAGTGAACATGGGAAGTACTATGGAAGAAGCGATTAGTGAAGTTATAGAAGAAACTCCGTCAAAAAATTTTAGAAAATTACTCTGGCAGATACTTAACTCACTAAAAACAGGAGCTGATATTTCAAAATCAATGAATGTTGTCGTTGAACAAATAACAAAAGAACAGATGATTGAAGTAAAAGAGTATGGAAGAAAACTAAATCCTCTAGCTATGTTCTACATGATTATGGCAGTTATTATTCCAACACTTGGAACCACGCTTTTGATAATCATATCTTCATTTGTGGGAATAGAAGTTTCATTAGGAGCTCTACTTGCTTTGGTGTTGTTTTTAGCATTTGTACAATTTATGTTTATGGCTATAATAAGGTCGTCAAGACCTGCTGTTGGTTTTTAAAATGAAGAAAGAGAATAAAGGAATAAGAAAAAGAAATAAGAAAAAGTGTAAGGGGAAAAAACAAGTAAGAGCCAAGAAAAAGATTAGGAGGAGCAAAAGCAGCAATTCGAAATCTGGAATAAGGAGGATTGCGAGTAAAGTAAATACTGAGAAAAAACTAAGTATTTATGAAAAAATAAGAGAAGAAATTAGCAATGTCAAAAA
This sequence comes from uncultured Methanosarcinales archaeon, assembly GCA_964573865.1. Classification (GTDB taxonomy): domain Archaea; phylum Nanobdellota; class Nanobdellia; order Woesearchaeales; family WAPY01; genus CAZNLC01. The sequence goes on from CAZNLC010000019.1 coordinate 2,348, forward strand.
AACCAACAAGGAATCCTTAAAAACTAAAGAATCGAGGGTGCAGGATAATAAAGAATTTGATGAGTACGCGAGAAAACTCAAATCAGAAATCAACGCCGAGATTCTAAAAAAGAAGCAAGATGAATTAATAAAAAGGAAGATTAGACGCAGACAACTGATAAAATTCTACACCCAAAAAGCTGGTTTAGAGATTGAGGATGAAGTTTTAAGAAGGAGAATCTTCACAATAACAGTCATAACCACCCTTCTAATCTCGCTGCTGAGTTTAATCAAATTCGCACAGTTCAACACGCCCCTCAACAAAGTGATAAGCTTTATGATTGTGCTGTGGATTTTAATCTTCCCACTCCTTCTCATAGTGTTCTGGTTATTGTTCTTTGCATACATTGACATACTCATCTACAGGAGGAAAATACAAGTTGAAAATGTACTCGCTGATTTTTTACAATTAACAGCAGCAAATGTCAGAGCTGGAATGACCATTGACAAAGCATTGTGGTACTCAATAAGACCACGTTTTGGAGTTCTTGCAAAAGAACTAGAGATTGTTGCTAAACAAACAATGATGGGTAAGAGTTTAGAAAAATCTCTCTTAGAATTAGCTGATAAGTATGATTCTTTAATACTAAAAAACTCAATAAGCCTGTTAATAGAAGGACTTGCAGCAGGTGGTGAAGTTGGTTCTTTACTAAATAGGATTGCAGAGAATATTCAAGAAACACAACTATTAAAGAAGGAAATGGCAGCTAATGTTATGACTTATGTAATATTCATAACATTTGCTTCTATACTAGCAGCACCATTCTTAATGGCACTTTCTTACCAATTGTTAATAGTTATAAACACCTTAGGAGCGAGTGTTGCTTCGCAACAAGTGCCAAATGTTGGTGTTGGAATTTCATTCTCAAAACCTGCAATAACACCAAAAGATTTCAAGATTTTTGCAATACTCTCACTAACAGTAACCTCAATGTTCTCAGCAATGATAATTACAACAATAAGAAAGGGAAATATTAAGGAAGGTGTCAAGACAATACCTATTTTTATAGCAATCTCACTAGCATTGTTCTTTACTTTTACTTCAATCCTCACAGCATTCTTCAGCGGACTGTTTTAACACCTCATTCTTGATTATTGTAAAATAAATTCAAGTTGAGTAAAATATTTAAATAGAACGCTATGCTCTAACATTATATGATAAAGTTTAAAACAACTGCTGAGATTAAGATTCCTAAAAGATTAGTTGACCAGGTTATAGGACAAGATAAAGCGGTTGAGATTATAAAAAAAGCAGCGAAGCAAAGACGTCATGTTCTATTAATTGGAGAACCAGGCACTGGAAAATCAATGCTTGGAATGGCACTCGCAGAACTACTACCGAAAGAAAAGTTAGTTGATGTTCTTGCTTTCCCAAACCCAAACGATGAAAACCAACCTTTAATAAGAGTTGTTCCAGCTGGTAAAGGTCGTGAATTAGTTGCAAAAGCCAAGATTGAGAGTATGACTGGTTTCAAAAATCAAAACATAATACTGTTTATACTTCTAATCTTCGCAATGTTTGCACCTTGGTGGGCTTTTAATTACTATAAAGCTCAAGAATCAGCTATTGTTGCTTCTGTAATGTTCGCAGCGATGTTTCTTGGCGGGATGTTATTTTTGGTGAGCTTCATGGTTTTCATGAATTTGGCAGTGAGGAACGCTGTAAAATCCAAGATTCCACCAAAATTAATAGTAGACAATTACAATAAAAAACAAGCTCCTTTCTTTGACGCGACAGGAGCGCATGCAGGAGCTTTACTCGGTGATGTTTTACACGACCCATTCCAAAGTGGAGGTTTAGGAACTCCAGCACATCAAAGGGTAGTAGCAGGCATGATTCACAAAGCCCATCGTGGAGTTTTGTTCATCGATGAGATTGCAACACTCGCTCCTTCCACACAGCAGGAACTACTAACAGCGTTGCAAGAAGGTAAGTATGCAATAACAGGTCAGAGTGAACGGTCAGCAGGGGCTATGGTGAGAACAGAACCTGTTCCCTGCGAGTTCATACTAATAGCAGCTGGTAATCTTGAAACAGTTAAGAAAATGCACCCTGCTCTTAGGTCAAGAATTAGAGGTTATGGATATGAAGTTTATATGGAAGTTAGTATGAAAGACACTGAAGAAAACAGGAATAAACTCGTCCGTTTTGTTGCTCAGGAAGTTCAGAAAGACAAGAGGATACCTCACTTCACAAGGGAAGCTGTTGAGGCTGTTATTGAAGAAGCTAAGAAAATGGCTAATAGAAAGGGTCACTTAACACTACGCTTAAGAGAGCTTGGTGGACTGGTGAGGACTGCTGGAGATATAGCAGTTGAGCAAAGATCAAAGTTTGTTCTGAAAAAGCATGTTTTGATGGCAAAGACTATGGCGAGAACTCTTGAAAAACAAATAGCTGATAGGTATATTGAAAGGAATCCCTTCATTTAGATTTCAGTTATTTTA
>CAZNLC010000019.1:4841-8403 GCA_964573865.1 uncultured Methanosarcinales archaeon
AGCGATAATGAATGCTGGTAGTATTGAGATGGCATTTCTGGAAAAAGGATTGGTAGAGTTAATGGATTGGCAGTCATAGGAACTGAAAATTCCTACTCTGGAATTGTGCTTCCCATTGAGGCAGAAGTAACTCCTGGTGGTAAAACCCCTGAGATTATCGCGACTGGAAAGCTTGGTAAGATAGCTCAAGAAGCTGTGAAGAATGTTTCTGCAATAATAAAAAAATACTTTGGAGAAGACATAAAGGGAAAATACGACTTATATGTTCAATTCCTACAAACTTACGAAGGGGTTGAAGGTGATTCCGCAAGTATTGCAGTTGCTACTGCAATAATCAGTGCTTTGAAGAAGATTCCTGTAAAGCAAGAATACGCACTCACAGGATCGCTTTCTGTCAGAGGAGAAGTACTGCCTGTTGGCGGTGTTTCGACAAAGGTTGAAGCTGCAATCAATGCTGGTATAAAGTATGTTATTGTTCCAAAAACAAATGTTAAGGATATAATTGTTGATAAAGAAAAACTCTCAAAGATAAAAGTAATCCCAGTAACTAACATTGTCGAGGTCTTAGAGATCGCTCTTGATTGGAAGGGTAAAGAACAAATCCTCAAAATGATTATGAGAAAGAACGGGTTTAGAATCAAGAAGCCAAGGGTTAAAAGTAAGAATTAGTCAGTATTAAATGTTTTTTGTGCTCTTGTATTATTACCACTTATTCTTCAACTGCATTTCTATATTAGCTAATCTTTGGTTTATATTGTCAATAGCTATTTTTAAGGTGTCGAGCTTTGCAGATATCACTTCTAAATCCTTCTCAATAAAAACACCTCTTTGGGATGCTTGATTACTTTGATTCGGGGTAAATTGTTGGGTAGGCTGGATGCCTGGGTAGTTTTGATTTAAGGGGTTTCCTGAAATTTGATTTTCAGGGGTGAAGGGCTGCATTGGCTGTTTTGGCTTGTACTCTGGTTGCATAGCTGTTTCCTCCACACCAGTTTTTAGTCCTAAAGCTTCCTTATCAATCTTTTCTAAACCAACATCGTTCTTTTTCCAAAAAGCTAATTTTCCGAGAAAACTCATAAAAAACACCTCTTTTTTTGTTGGATCAATTAACCATCAGTTTTTTGTATTAATAAACTTTTCCATCAGAGTTATACAAAGTTAAGTTATCTTATTTTCTTCTAAAGTATAGCAGTTTAATTATAAAGTTTAGTATTCTATTTAAAATCCCTTCTTTTTTTGCTTCTTCCTTTGATTTTGTAACAGTCTTACTCTTAACTGGAGACTTATTATCAATTACTGGTGACTTTTTATTAACTGGAGACTTGTTATTAAAGCTATTATTGGTTTCTTCGTTTGTTTTTTTCTCATTACCAGTTTGCTTTAAAGTGTTTTCAGCAACCTGTTCAGCTTTATTCTTGTAAGAGTCTAAGTTAAGGCTAATTTTATTTGAGAATGTCTTAAAGCTTTTACCAAAGATATTATAGTTAATAATTGCTCTTTGAAAGCTAAGAGTTGTTTTATTAACAGCATTAATCTCCAAGCTATAATTCAAATCATCTCTTGATTTTGGATTTATGGAAACATTAAATTCCCTGTTGCTGTCATTAATGAATATGTTTGCAATTTTATTGCCAAGATTCTCAATGTTTAATTTCACATTAACTAAAACTTTTTCCTGCGTAGTATTCAACACAGTAACCTCCTTACTCACTACAATTGCTGGTTCTGAGATGTAACTCTCCTTCACGCTCAACCTTGTTTTTGAAGTGTTCTTTTCGAATCTGTTATTGTAGGAATCCTCATAAGTTACTCTTATTGGGCCTAAGTATTGAGTGCCATTATACTTTGGTCTTATCCAAAAATCATTTATTGAGATTTCCTCCCCCGGATTAAGTTTTTTTATTCTTATGATTTTATCCTGAAAATCAAATTCTTTTTCTTCAGGCATGTGAACTTCTATATTATAAAGAGGCTCTGACTCTGGATTAGATATTGTAAAATTAACTGCAATGATGCTGCCGGTGAATCCAGAAGTTACCATTTTGTGAGAGAATTGTATATTCAATTTTCTTGGCTTAACTTTTATTTTTGAAATCTTTGATTTTATAACAACTTCGTTTGAATAAGAATAAATCGCTGTTGTTTCAATCTTAAACTCTGTTTCCTTCTTGACATCAGGAACTTTTATTTTATATTTATAAGCTGTTACTGTTGAAGAAGGTTCAACGAGAATGACTTTTTTTGAATCGCCTGAAACAATGAGACCTTTTGAGTGTTCATCACTTAAGTTTACTGTCAGGTTAGTCCTACGATTGTTTTTTATCTTAACCTCAAAATAACCTTCTTCTAAACCTTCCATTTGGCTTTTGAAATTGTGAATTATTGTGATGTCTCTTGCTGGTTCAACAACAATATCCTTTGTTAATGTTGAATTAAAACTATCACCAAACTCTGTTTTATAACTAACACGAATCTTCAACCTGTAGATTTTTCTCGCACTAACCTCTGGCATTGTAAAAATTTTGTTAAGAACTATCTTCTTATTAAGTGGTAAGAGCTCACTAGTGAAGTAATCATTTGTATTAAATAATTCTGTTTCAAAGTGAACATCAACATCCTTTAGTTTGACTGTTCTGCTTGGGTTTTGTATATAAACTTTTATGCTTTGATGAGAGTAACTTTCAGAACTTATTGAACTTGGAGATGTTGTTATTTTCACATCAAATTTTTTTATTACTAAGTTTATTCTATACTCAACATTTTCAAACTTATTCTTTGCTCTGATTATAATCTGGGAGTTGCTCACTCTCAAAGCCCTCAACTTCATAGTGTATGACAATGAGGAATTCTCATTTAGTGATATTTCCTTGCTGCAAAAATTCTTACTATTACAGGTAAGTGTAGAATAAACAATTGCTGCACTCTCTGGTATAATAACACTTATGTTTATCTTTGATTCATTTATCTTGTTTGTAAAGTTTAACAATAATTGTGTTTCTTCACCGACAAACAATTCAGTAGTGTTAAGTGTTGCTCTTATTTCAATTGATGGTAGAATACTCATACTTAGTGTGTTGGTGTATTGATTTATTTGCCTTCCATAAAGCTCATACTTTAACACAGCTCTTGTTTTCAATCGTGATTGTTCAACAGCTAAAACCTTGTAATTCTTCTCAAAGAAGGAATGTGCTTTCACAACACCTCTAAGAATTAGTGAATCACTGCCGTTTGTTAGCAACAATCCCTGAGGAAGTTTGTCTTCGTATGTAAAATTGACATCATTGATTCCTGAGTTGTTTATTCTAAGTGTAAATGTTATTTCTTCACCAACACGAACATTAGTTTTATCAGCTGTTCTTGAAATACTTATGGTTTCATTTTCAAAGCTTGTTTCAACATAAGCCCTCAACTTATCCTGGACAGTTACTATATTCCTAAGACATATTTTCGTTTCATTGAACAATTCGCAACTGTTGTTCTCAACAGCTACAAAACCAGAGCCTTGTTTGACAAGAAGTTTACTATCACTACTTATGTAAACTGTAAAAACCCTGTTATTAAC
>CAZNLC010000020.1:0-8259 GCA_964573865.1 uncultured Methanosarcinales archaeon
ATGTCAGAAATATTTTTTTCTGGGTTATCAGTCCATAAATCATCAATTTCATTAGGAACAAAAATGACAAGACAAACAACAAGGAGATATTATCGATGAAAAAGTAATCAGAGTATCTCGGAAGGTATTTTGGTTCAAGAATTAAGATAAAAAAAGATGAAATTAACACTAAGAGATATATTATATAAGCCCATTTTGAGAATAGGATATCTACAAATTTTTTCGGTATAAAATCAAAACTTAACCCACCCTTCTTAGAAGGAATGGGTTTTATCTCCTTACCATCAATACTCTCCACAAAATCATGCTTTAATAAGTTTCTAACAAAATAATCAATGTTGATGTTTCCAAACCTTTTGTTCACAATAAGTTTTATCTCCTTAACACTTAAACCCTTTTCAAAAAGTTTCAATATTTCATAAGCCACAGGTGTAATACTCACATAAATTTCACTCTCTTCATTTCCAATAATGTACCTATTACCATACCGCCTCTTCACTAAAGGTCTTAACTTCACCACACTCTCATCAGAATACAACCTTCTCATACAAGGTTAAGAAAAGAGCAGCTTAGTATATTAATTTTTCCAAAGAGGTGTACAATAAGTTGAAGACGATACAACCTAATGAGAATTATAAAGTGATTTAAGTGTAGAGCACTTTGAGAGGGCTTAGAAGTTATAAAACAATTGTGTGAAGATGAACTTAGTATTGCTGCAGCGAACAACAAACAGTTCATAATTGAAGAGTAGGACAAAAGAGCCAACTAGATGACAGAAAGGATAATAGAACAGTAACAATAAAATAACAATATAAGAGATAAAATAATAGTATAGGAGAAAGTTTTTATGAAAAGAATCGCTGTTTAACAAATTCACAAAGAGTAAAAAAGTTTTGGTTTACCCGCGAAAAATAAACAATAATCCATAAAAATTTTTAAACTCAAAACACTTTTTAATACAATAATGAGGATTGTAAATAAAAGGGAAGTTCCAAAACATGTTGCTATAACTTTTAGTGAAAAATCAAGTAATACTCTTGATTATGAGCATAAGAATGAAATAATAAGAGCTCTTACTGAAAAACAGGTTTCTCTAAAAATTCCAATAATGACATTTCATGTTTTGTCAACCAATATTGATTTTGAGTTCGAATTAAAATCCCTAAGAAGACTACTAGATGATCTTCTTGGAATATCACAAAAGCACAGAATTAGAATCAATGTTATAGGAAGATGGTATGATTTACCAGAGAGTTTTGTTAATAAGGTTAAGGTTATCATCAAAGAAACCCTGGATTATGATTCCTTCTTTGTTAACCTATGCATAAATTATGATTCTAAGGAAGAGTTAGTTGATGCTTGTAAGCTCATCGTTAGGAGGGTTCTTGCCTCAAAACTCAGTCCAGAGGTTATAGACAAAGCTGTTTTTAAGGAGAACCTTTATTCGTCGTTCCTTTTAGAACCTGACCTTATAATAAAGAATGGAAAACCATCAATCCCGAATTTGTTGATTTGGGATTCTCCAGGAGCTTTATTGTTCTTCACAAAAAAGCATTGGAGGTTGTTCACGGTGAACGATTTTTTGAAGGCGTTGAGGTTTTATAGTAAGTATAAAAAGAGAGTTAGTTAGTGAACAATTTTGTACTTTCTTAATCATAGCAAGAAAATCTTTTAAATAACACAATAGTTATTCTCAATTATGGTATTAAAGAATAATAAATTAAAGAATGATAAAAAAGCCCAGGTTAGTGTTGAGTTCCTCATGATTATTGGTTTTGTTTTTTTGATACTCATTCCATTAATAATTGCATTTTACCAACAATCCTACAATGCAAACACCAGTATTAGAACAGAACAACTCTATAAACTCGCGAGGAGTATTGTGGATAGAGCAGAAAGCGTTTACTTCCTAGGAAAACCTTCTAAAACAACAATAAGAGCTTATATCCCACACGGTGTTGATAGTGTGATAATAAGTGGTAAAGAGATTGTTTTCAGGATTAAAGTAGGTTCTGAAATATCTGAGATTGCTGCTGCTTCAAAAGTAAACCTCTCAGGTTCAATATCACCACATCAGGGAATCCACAATATACAAATAGAAGCAAGAGATGGTTTCGTTCAAATAACAGGGTAGAAATTGTTTAATAAACCAAATAATAGTAGAAAGATTTGTAATGGTGGCATTATGAAAAAAGCTCAGGTCACTATTGAGTTTATAGTTATATTTGGAATTGTATTCTTATTCTCAGCAGTTTTTGTGTACACAGTAATAGAAAAGATGAGTATATCAAGAGATGAACAAAGAATAGAGTACTTAAAAGATATTGCCCTTATCATAAAACACGAGATATTAATAGCTCATAAAGCAGAGGACGGTTATTCAAGAGCATTTGATATACCAAAAAATATTCTGGGTAAGAATTATGCTGTGAGTGTTGACAAAAACCTACTGACAGTTAAGTCTGGAAAATACTCTTACTCAGTGAGAGTTGGTAACTTCACAGGCAGCATTAACATCACACACAATGTAGTGAGAAAGGTAGGAGGTGTTGTTTACTTAAACACTTAACACCAAGATTTATGGAAAGGTTTAAAATGAGAAAACTGAAAAAAGCTCAGGTTTGGTTTTTGGACATTGCAATAGCAATACTCTTCTTCACAACAGCTCTTACACTCTACTTTAAGTATTCTGTAAACCTTAACTCAGACAGTGACAAGCTTGAAATTCTAGCAATGGACTCTAAGTTTATAGCTGAACAACTCTTAAGCACGGGTTATCCTGAAAATTGGACAGAACTTCCATTAAGCAATATTTCATCACTTGGACTGCTAAATCGAAATCAAACCTTGAACGAATCAAAATTATCACACTTTATTAACATAACAGAACACAATTATAGTTTTGTTAAAAAAAATTTTGAAACTTCCTATGATTTTTTTATTGAGCTAAAGATTCATAACTTAACAATCTCAGCAGGTAAGAACTTCACAAATCCAAAGTATTTAATCAAACTATCAAGATTACTAGTGTACAACAACTCAATAGCGAGGTTAATAATATACACTTACAGTCAATACTAAACTTAAAAATAACTTAAAAATATTTTAGATTTTCCAAGTAATCCAAAATGATAAGAAAACACTGTTTGAAGGACAGGCGAGCATTATTCTTCACAATAGACGCAATACTCGCTTTTTCACTCATAATGTTAACCTTATTTTTAATTTCAAAGATGTACTTAAGAACAGAACAACAAGTTAATGTAAACTACGCATCTTATGATTTAGTAAATGTGTTATCAAACATAAAAATAGGTTCTATAAACAACTCGTATGCTCAAGATTTGATAAACAAAGGCGTAGTCAAGAATTATGAGCTTAACAACTCTGTTCTTGAAATGATAGGGCGACTTTGGGTATCCGGCTATAAAACAGAAGCAAGAGAATTATTTGAAAATATAACCTATGAATTGTTGCCAGAATACTATGGTATTGCACTCTACATTGACGACACTCCGGTATATGAACACAATGTATCTTCAAGAGAAGAAGTATACTCCTATTCAAGAATGATATCTGGAATTGAAGAACAAAAACCAACAGAGGGTTATACAGCAAGGGTTTTCATCAATTCAGTAAATGGCAAGATTTCAAATTCTTATGTCTTCTTTGGAGGACTCGTAGGTCAAGGTAATATCACTGTTTACCTAAACTTACCTCAAAACTTTACAGTATCAAGTGCGTACATGGAATTAGATTCTGGAAGTAATTTTAGTCTATTCATAAACAACAATTATTCAGGGCACTACTTAGAAGGTTGTTCTGATGGTGGTTTTATGAGGGCTTACAAGTGTCAAATAAATGACTCCTACTTAACCTTCTTTAGAAGCGGACTCAACACAATAAAATTCGTGTTTGACAATAACTCCAACTCGTACATTGGAGGAGGATTTTTTAGGGTTAGTTTTTCAACTCAAGAATTAAACTTTACGGATGTGAGTTATGATAGAACAACAAACACCGCTACCAAAAAATTATGGCTTCCGGGAATAAGTGGTGTTATAAATTTATATTCATCATTCTATGTTCCTGGGAATCTCACCTCAATGAATCTATTTTTAAACTACACTACAAATTATCCCATATTTGTTAAGATAGGTAATACTACGGTTTATGATGGGGAAATAACTAACACAACTGGAAATGTTAGTGTTTTACTCACAAATTCAAACTTTACAAGTATAAACTACACTGACATAAGTTCAAAAACAATCCCTTTGAGAATAGGACACAAAGAAGTGGAAGAACTAACAATTATAGGTCACGAAGCTGACATAGTGCTAATAACAGACTTATCAGGGAGTATGCGCTGGAAGATTGGTGATGATTCTGATGAGGACGGTGTAATAAGAGATTGTAGTGACCCGCACCTCTACGATAATGACACGAGGAGAATCTCGTTAGCAAAATGTTTAGACAAACAATTTATTGATATAGTACTTAATGAAAGTGAAGAAGCCCATAACAGAATTTGGCTCGTTGACTTTAACGACCAAGCTAATTACTATTTCAGCGAGAATAAAACACTATTAAAGAATCATGTTGACAACTACCCGGACTCTCCATCAGGAGGAACATGCATTTGCTGCGCTATAAACATGGCTTACAACTTACTCAACACTTACAGCAATTCATCAAGGAAGAAGTTTGTTATTGTGATGACTGACGGTTTAGCAACCTATTGTTGTGGTAGAGAACTTGATTATTGCATTTGGTGGTGGTGTTTTTACAAGTGTGACCCAACAGGAACATCAACAACAGAAGAATATTGGAGTTCTAATTGTGGTGGAGGGTCTGAAGATTGTACAGGAGATGATTGTGAAGGCCCAATAGCTTCCACACTTAATGCTACAGAAAGAATCCACAACGACTTAAACACTACAGTTTACTCAATAGGGTTTGGACCAGTTGTTAATTGTGAAAATGCAAACTATACACTTCAAAAGATAGCTGAGCTTGGGAACGGTTCTTACTATGGAAGCACAGACCCAAATAAACTCTCAGAAATCTATGAACAAATAGCTCATGAGATTAACAACAAATCAGCACTCTACGAGTATCAAAAAATTCTGGCAAAGAATGTTTTCTCACAATTACATCCGAACTCATACCTTGAAATAGTTTATCACCCAACAACACCCCCATTAATTTATGGTAAAATCCCAATAAGGTTAGAAACTCAAAACTTTGGAAACACAGTAACACAAGGAACACTTCACATTCCAAACAATGTAAGTGTAGCAGAAGCTTTTGTAACTTCTTATTCATCATACTATTGGACTGATAATCTCACAATTAATGGGGTGAGGGCTTTCAACCTCTCGGAATTTGGTTCCACATACACAACCTTAGGAGACCCATTCTTAGTTTACATTCCAACACAACACATAATATCAGGTGATAACTCAATACTAATAAGCACTGCATCCTCATTGAATAACTATACAGGAGGCTCGCCTGATGACAAAGCAGTTTACACAATCTTAATAAAAAATTATGTGAGTTATACAGCGGCAGAGGAGAATGCTAATGGCTGCAATTGGTTGGTTTACTTTGAGGATAATTCTAACACGACTATAAAAACGCCAGTTTCTTACTCAGGCAACAACACTTGTGTTTATAATGCAACACAATCAGGAACTAATTGTATCTATGATGGAAGTCACACAACAAACGACGCAATAAATAAGGCAGTTTGTGAAATGCTCTTCCTACTCGACCCAGACCACAACGGTAGGTTAAACGTGAACATTGACCAAGACAGTTTAGGGTTTGACATCATCGTTGTTTCAAAAGTGCCATCCCTCTGGGGACCTTCAATCATTAAAATAAATGTTTGGGGATAATTATGTTTTCACATAATAAAATCAGAAAGAAAAAAGGTGTGTTGTTCACAATAATTGCAATTTCATTATTGGCATTATCACTGTTTTACATCTCATACAGCTACTCTTATCACAAAAGAATGGGCATTATAGCGATAAGCTCAAGAATTGATAGTATGAACAATTTTGTGAAGGATGTGGAAAAGGATTTGAGGAGAGAGCTCTACATATCAAGTTTCAGGACACTCTTAGGACTTGAAGAGTACATAGCATCACAGGGAAGGTTCTTAAACAACACTGAGGAAAGTTTTAGAGAAGTTTTCTTGTTCGGAAAACTCGGTAATGAAAGCATTTCAATAATGGAAAACACAACTTTTGTAAATTGGACTGAAAAAGTTAGGAGGAGAGCGCTTGAACTGATGATAAATGTAAATATCACATTAAATAACATAAGCATTAATCAATCTGACCCTTGGTCTGTTGAGGTGAGTATAAACACTAGCGTGTTTATACAAGACCTAAATAACTTAGCATCTTGGAATAAAACAATACTTAAGACAGTAAAAGTATCTATTATTGGTTTTGAAGATCCATTATATGTTGTAAACAGTTATGGAAAGATTACAAATGTAATAAATAGAACCCCATACACTTACTTTGTTCTGAACAACAACACAGAGAATCTTCTCAATCACTTAAACAACTCATACTACATTGAATCAACAACCGCACCGAGTTTTCTGATGAGATTCTCAAACAACTTGTCAAGCTCTCCTCAAGGAATAGAGAGCCTTGTGAATTTGAACGAGTTCATATCTAAAGGCATTCCTATAGAAACAAAGAGTGTTGTTGATTATATCTACTTTAGTAACAGAACAACAACTGATTTATGTGTTGATAATAGTATTGCAGACCCTGACTTACCATCATGGTTTAGACTTGACACAGATGATAATCACCACATAATATATGAGATTACGACAATAAACAAAACATGCAGTTAGAACAAAACTAAGCAATACATACAATAATAAAGGGAAAATAAATAAAAATCAAAGTATATTAGAAATGAATAAGAACAAATAATTAAAATAAATATTAAGGCAAATTAAAGCAAATGAGTTATGTGCTTAATTGTTCGTGTTTAATTTGGAAAGTTTTTTAAAATGTAAAGAGTATTTATGTTAAGTTAATTGAGAAGAGGAGATGATTTATGGCATTACTTGAAACAAATGTGGACAAGCTTGTAAAACTCGTGAATGAAAAGAAGAAAATCTCACTACAAGAAGCTGCTAAAAAATTAGGAGTTTCATCCTCACTCGTGGAAGAGTGGGCTAATTTTCTTGAAGAAGAAGGGTTAATCAGAATAGAATACAGATTCGCAACACCCTTTCTTATAGCGAGAGAACTGAGTGAGAAAGAAATTGTTAAGAAAGAACAAGAGTTAAAATCTAATAAGAAACTACTCTTAGGAAAAGCTGAGAGTATAGTGAACACATTGGATAATAAACACCAAGAAATACTAAAATTAAAGTCTGATTTTGAACGATTAAAAGCGTTTCTCGGAAAAAATCTTGACGAGGTTCAAAAAGAGTTGAGGGAAATTGAGGAATACAATAACTTAAAAAGGGAAGCTGAAAAAATCGTAGAAAAACAACGCTTAGAATATGAAAACAAGCTTAAAGCCTTAAGGAAAACTATTGAGAAGGAAGAAAAGAAGTATGAAAAAATCTTTGAAAGCGTTAAAAAAAGTGAGAACTCTATAGCTTCAGAGCAAGAGAAAATAAAAAGCCTGGAAGATAAAGAGAATGCTCTGAAATCCAAACTCAATTCCATAAGAAGTGCTATAAGAGAAATAGAAAGTCAAATAAAACAGGAGCAGAGGAAATCCAAACTCTACGAAGTAAATCTTAAAAGATTAAAAAATGTTGCAGAGAGAATAAGTAAAAAATTGTCTTTTGAAAGGGGAAAATTCTCAGACATAATAAGTAGGAGCAAACATCAGAGTATGCAAATACTAGAGAAACAGCAAACTATGATGCAAAGATTACTAGCGAAAATTAAAAACCTTGATGAGAAGGTTGACACCAAGAGGATTATTTCAGACAGGCTAAAATCCTTCTTCGACAAAAAACAAAAGATAGAAGAACTTATCAAGGAGATAAACGAAGAAGAAGAGGCTCTGAAGAAAGAAACAAGCGATTTCATAAAAAGATTGAAAGCGTTCTCTGCAGCGTCAAAAAAACCAGCTGACAAACACTTGAAAGAAATAGAATCAACTTATAAGGATATTGAAAATAAAAAAGAGAAACTCAATACAACTTACAATAAACTCTCCAAATTGATTAAAGGCTTAAAGCAGTTAAAAGGTTAA
>CAZNLC010000021.1:0-8236 GCA_964573865.1 uncultured Methanosarcinales archaeon
TTCTTGCGTACTTCTTAGCGTCGTCTTTCCTGTTCTCTCTTATAGCTTCTTCCATAAGTTTTAGTGTTCTTGAAAAGTACAATGAGTAAACCTCTTCTTTTTTTACCTTATACTTTTCAGCGATATCTGAGAGTTTTACCAATAAATTAAGTCCAAATTTATGTACCATGTAACAATCATTATTCTTATCTAGGTTAATATCCCCTGTTAGTATTTGCTCTAATGGATCTGTTTCACCTCTAAGTTCTTCTTTTAGTTCATCTCTAATCCTTCCAAAGTCATAATTAAAGAGAGGTTCCTTTTCTACTTCCTTATACACTTGTGACAAGGGTATCTTTGCATTAAGTGCTTCTTTATTTAACTTAGCTAGTTCTTCAAGTGGCACTTCCTTAGGCATATGAATCACCTCACATTTTGTTATTTTTTTTGTCTTATCTGGTTGTAATTCAAACTCATATATAAATCTTTCTATTTTTGTCACTATAAAGTGGTCATTACAAACCTCTGATTTATCTGTTAGAGTACACTCCCATATTAATATTTTAGTAGTGTAACTAGCAAAACAATCAAGCTAAATATTATTTTAGAGGACAAAAATGCGTAATCAAAAGATTTAAATACTTAATAAGGAATACTACTAAAAGGCCCGTTACGAGAGTACCTTGGGGAGCTTACGATAAATTCAAGCGATGAACCTGGGGGTTAGTAACACGGGCTACAAACATTATGCTCAAAACTCAGTCAATAACTCAATCAGATGGCACATTATAATTTTTAGTGCTTATCTCAAAGGTGTTAGTATGATGTTCACGATCAACAATGTTCCTCTTTTAGGTAACGACTCCAATAGAAAGACTACTTCTAACACCCTTCTGGTTGAGTTATAAATTTAAATGCCCTTGACTGAGTTTTAAACAAGTATAACACTCATGGGGTGATTTTATGGGGAAAATAAGCTTGATGTCTGCAAAGTACATAATTCATGCGGACATTCAGATTGATGGAGTTGTTGATAGGCCTGATGTTATAGGGGCTGTATTTGGACAGACAGAAGGGTTGCTTGGTTCTGAATTAGAGCTTAGGGAGCTTCAGAAGTCTGGTAGGATTGGTAGGATAGAAGTCACAACAGAGGTTAAGGGTGGTAAAACATTTGGAACAATAGTTATTCCAAGCTCGCTTGATAAGGCAGAAACAGCTATCATTGCAGCTTCTTTAGAGGTGATTCAGCGTATAGGTCCTTGCAATGCTAAGGTTACAGTTAGCAACATAGAGGATGTTAGAGTTAGTAAACGTAAGTTTGTTGTTGAGCGTGCAAAGCAATTGTTAAGGCAACTTATAGAGAATGTCATGCCTGATTCTCAAGAACTAAGTGATGAAGTGGCTTACTCTGTCAGGATGATGGAGATTCAAGAGTATGGTAGGGAAAGGCTGCCAGCAGGTCCTAACATAGATGATTCTGATGAGATTATAGTTGTGGAGGGAAGAGCTGATGTTTTGAACCTTTTAAAACACGGTATAAAGAATGTTATTGCCTTAAACGGCACTAATGTTCCAAAAACAATTGCAGAGCTCAGTAGGGAGAAGACAGTGACTGTTTTTGTTGATGGTGACCGTGGTGGTGATTTGATAATAAAGGAGCTTTTGAATGTTGCAGAGATTGATTTTATAGCAAAAGCTCCTGATGGCAAGGAGGTTGAGGAAATAACAAAGAAGGAGATTCACAAGGCATTGAGGTCAAGAATAACTGTGGAGCAGTACTTGTTGGAGACTGGTAGGTCACAACAATCAAATGGAAAATCAAGGGAAGCTGTGAAGAACAATCACATGAACAATTTTAGGAAGAGGCGTTTTACAACAACATTGACAGAGCATGAGAAGAAGATTTTCAAGGAGTTATCAGAAAATCTTATAGGGACAAGAGCAGCTTGTATACTTGATGACAATCTAAAGGTTTTGGGCAAGGTTCCTATAACAGAATTAGAGGCAACCTTGAAAAACATAAAATCAGGTGTTTACGCTGTTGTTTTTGACGGGACTATTGATAAGAATATAGTTAGTGTAGCAGAGAATTCTAACATAAAATTCTTAATAGGCAGTGAGTCAAAGGTCAAACCTTCAGAATCAAGAACAAATGTCTTAGTTGCTTCGAGAATAGCCTAAGGTTACAAGGTTATAACTTTTGTGTTTTATTTTTTTTATTTTATCTCTTTTTCTGTTTTATTTTTATTTTTAATATTTTTATATCTATTTGTTATAATACAAAAACGATAAAAGGTGATAAAAATAAAAATAATTCAAGAATTAAATTAAAAAATTGTTTTATCTTATTTTATGTTCTCAACAAACAACCTTATGTCAGCTCTTTTCCTCAAGCCTTCAATGAATTCCAAGTACTTTTGGTATCTCTTTTGTGAGTAAATCTGCGCCTTAATCTGGTCTTTCACTGTTGATAGATTCATAGTCAAATTATTCTTCTCGTAAAAATCCTGTATTTCAGAGTCACTAACATTTATCTTCGAATCAACTGTTTTGTTCAACAACTTGTTTATGAGCAAAACCTTCCAGTAGAAATCCCTCAAGTCATTTATTGAGAAATTATGCTCTTCAAACAACCTGCTTATGTTTTCTAATGGCATCCCACTTATGTTTATTGCTCTGTTGATTACAGTGTTAACTTCATCGTCTGAAACACTCAGACCAAGCCTTTTAGCTTCCTTAACCAACAGTATCTCATCTATTGTTTGATTCAACACTGTTTCTTTGGAAACAACCATCTTGTAGGATTCAGGAATTCCCCTTACAAAGAAGAAGAATTCATAATCATGATTTAATTCATCATTAGTTATTGTTTTACCATCAACTATTGCAACTACATCTTTAGGAACACCACCAATAACAGGTTTTCTGAATGGAAATCTCTTAACAACCAAAATTACTGCTATAATTGCTAGTATTACAATTAGTGTTGTGACAACCCTTTCTGTTCTGATTCTTCTTCTTGTCTTGGTTCTACCCTTCTTTGAGAATGCAAGTTCAACCTTCTTGAACTCTTTACCCTTCTTAACCTTGGCCTTCTTACCTTTTCCTTTAACACTCTTCTTTGTTTTCTTCTTGGAAACCTTCTTTCCTGACATTTTTAATTCCTCCTAATTTTCTTATAAAAACCAATTTAATAATTACGATGTGATACAAACATAATGATATAATAATCATACAATTGCAGTGAACTCTGAAAGAGCAAACACTAAGCACACTAAGAGTACACTATACAACAGCTTAATAATCTCAACTTAAAGCACAAAATTGCTGTTAAAACAGCTTTTTTATCCTAAATTGTGATAGTTGTATAAAAAACTTTCCTTATTTTATCAAAAGTTTTAAATAATTAATTCTTTTTTATTTCCCGCATGAAAGAGAGAGTTACTCTAACACTAGATTCTAGTGTATTAAAGGAAGTTGATAAAACAATCGACGGTTTCAGAGTGAAAAACAGGAGCCACGCTGTTGAACTATTACTTGTGAAAGCCTTAGGAAACCACAGACCAAAAAAGGCAGTTATACTAGCGGCGAGTAAGGGGAAGAAACTTAGGCCACTGACTTATGAAACACCAAAACCACTCATTGTAATACACAACAAACCAATACTACAGTACTCTATAGAGTTGTTGAGGAACTTTAATATAAAAGACATTATAATAATAGTTGGTTACTTGAAGGAGAAGATAATAGAGTATTTTGGTGATGGTTCAAAGTTTGGAGTGCGTATACAGTATATTGAAGAATACCCTGAGAATCTTCCAGGAACAGCAGGCTCTTTAAGATTGTTAAAGCACCTCCTAGATGATACATTTATACTTATGTATGGTGATAACCTCTACGATATTAACATTAGTGATTTTTACCTATACCATAAGGAGAACAATGCTTTAGTCACTGTTGGTTTGAAGAACATAACAGAAAACTTGAAGGATTATGGACTTGCAGAGTTGAGAGGCAACCTAATTGTAAACTTTGTTGAAAAACCATCCAATCTAAAATCAGGGCTTGCTAATGCTGGGATCTTTGTGATAGAACCGCAAGTTTTGGAATTAATACCTAAAAGGGGTTTTAGCATGTTGGAAGACGATGTTTTTCCAAAACTTGCAAAGCAATCAAAGCTTTACGGCTACATCTTTGATGGTCAGTGGTTTGATATAAGAGACTCAAAGAGTTATGAAAAAGCAATAAAGGAGTGGAGTCCGAAGAACATCTAACCACATATAACCAAATTCAAGAACCAGGGGAGTGGTTGTCTTATGAGTGGAATATTTAAGAAATACGATGTAAGGGGGATTTATCCAGAGGAATTTAATGAAGAGAGAGCAGCAGGGATTGCGAAAGCTTTCTTGCAGTATGCTAATGAGAACTTTGATGCTGAAGACTTTGTAATAGCTCATGATGCGAGAACTTCAAGCCCTTCAATATCAAACGCTATTATAAATGCCCTTGTTGAATCAGGAGCTAATGTGTTCAATCTTGGAATGACAACAACTCCTTGCTTAAACTTCAGTGTTGCTCATTACAATAGAAAAGCAGGTATTATAGTGACAGCATCGCATAATCCAAAGGAGTACAATGGTATGAAGTTAATTGGTGAGAATGCCCTTCAATTGTATGGTGGAAAAGGACTCTCACAGGTTGAAGAAATATACAAGTTAGGAGGAACATTCAGAATAAATGCAGGAGGAAGTGTTATTGACGAACATGATAAAGTTATAAATGATTATACAGAATATATGCTGAAATTTCTTAGGGTTAGTGATTTTAACAAAAAATTCGCAGTTGAATTCTTTAATGGAGTCGGTGCTATCACCCTAAAACCACTGTTTGAGAAAGCTGGTATTAAAGCAATAATGTTAAATGAGGAACCAAATGGTATGTTCCCAAAGCACAATCCTAATCCCCTAAAAGAGGAGAATCTTGAGGAGATAAAAAGCATCATTAAAAGCAAAAAATTAGATTTTGGAGTTGCGTTTGATGGTGATGGTGATAGGTTTCTGTTGATTGACGAACAGGGCAACGCTGTGAGGCCTGATATCATATTTGGATTACTATGCTCTGAGGAACTTAAGAATAACAAGAGAAAAACAGTTTATGTTGACCCAAGGTTTAGTAAGGGAGTTGTTGAAGAACTTAAAGCTGAAGGTGCAAATGTGATAACTCTAAAAGTTGGAAATCCATTTTACAAAGAAGCACTTCACGATGATGATGGAGCATTAGCAGCAGCGGAATTCTCAGGGCACATAATGTTCAAGGAAAACTATGGGATAGATGATGCTTTATTTGTTTTAGTTAAATTCCTGAATATAGTTGAGAACTCAAGGAAAACAGTTTCAGAGCTAGTGAAGAGGTTTAAGAAATACTTTAACAGTGGGGAGATAAACATAAAAACAGAAAAAGCAGATTTTATACTATCAAAACTTGAAGAGGACTACAAAGACGGTAAAATCCTAAAAATAGATGGTTTGAGAGTTGATTATGATGATTGGTGGTTTATTGTGAGAAAAAGCAACACAGAACCTGTTATTAGACTGATAATAGAGGCTAAAACAAGAGAATTGCTCTTAAGAAAGAAGGATGAGCTTGTTTCTAAAATTGTGAAGTTAAACACTTAAATTGTCACAAAAATTGTCACAACGACAATTACAACAACTTCAACAAACTCTATGCTAAGCTATGTTGAGAATAAGGCAACAACAATGGCAATAAACAAAACTACAAAATACTATAATGAAATACCATAGAATATAACCACAACTTTTAAATATTATCTTTAAAATCCCTAATCAGGAGGAAGAAAGAAAGCGAGTCTTTCTTTTGACCCACACATAGGGTTAAAAATGAAATACTTACCCCCAAGTATGAGGGATAAAGTAAGATATGTTGTTTTTGAGGTAATAACACACTCACACAGCAGGATAGGTTTTGAAGAGTTGTCAAGTGCAGTGATGGAGAGTTCACTACAACTCCTGGGAACACTCAGCCTTGCAAAGGCAAGGATAAGGGTTATGCCTGAAAATTATGATGATAAGAGACTGATTGGCATAATCAAGGTGAATAGAAAATACTTAAACCACTTAAGAACAGCCATTGCATTAATAAAAGAGATTAATAACAAAAAAGTCACTCTCAGAACAAGAGTGGTTACTGGAACCTTAAAAAAAGCGAAATCATATATAAGTGAGAAAAAGGATAAAACAAAGGATAAGATGGTGTCTAAAAACAATAAAAGCACAATAAAAAATAAAAAGCAATGAATAAAAACAAAAAAGATAGTAAAAAGATAATAAAAAAGATTTTGGTAAAAACAATCTAAAAATTCAAAAAGGACAAGGGTGAGAAAATGGCAGGTGATATGGGACCATTACAACACCAAGTTATGGGTTATGACAGGGCGATAACAATGTTCAGCCCTGACGGAAGATTACTTCAGGTAGAATACGCAAAGAAAACTGTTAGGCAAGGCTCTACAGCCATGGGCTTCACTTGTTCTGACGGTGTTCTCTTTGTAGCTGACAAACGCTTAATAGATCCACTGATTGTTCCAGAATCAGTTGAAAAAATATGGCCTATCGATGATCATGTTGGAATAACAGCAGCAGGTATTGTTTCAGACGCGAGGGTTCTTATTGAGAGAGCTCAAGTCCTCGCTCAGCAACACAAAGTAACATACGACAGTCCAATAGATATACTCAGCGTAGTGAAGAATTTGTGTGATTTAAAACAACTATGCACTCAAAGTGCAGGTTTAAGACCATTTGGAGTATCACTCATAATAGGGGGAATAGACAAGGACGGTCCAAAAATATATGAAACAGACCCAACTGGGATATACTTTAGGTATAAAGCAACAGTAATTGGAGAGGCAGAACCAATTATTGAAAAACAACTCTACAAGGAGTATAAAGAAACAATGAAGATACAAGATGCCCTTAAAATAGCATTAAAACTACTCTCAAAAGCTTTGGACAAAAACTTCAGTGTTGAGAGAATAGCAGCTGCTTATATAAAAACAGATGAGAAGAAGTTTAAGAGAGTTCCAAGGTCAGAGATTGAGAAGGTTTTCTCACAAATAAAAACCAAAAAGAAATAAGAAGGGAATAGAAGAAAGCTAAGAAATGCAAAAAATAATGAACACAAAAAAGTAAAAACTTCAAGTTGAGGTTTTAAAATGGCAGCTCCAATACAATTCGACAAGGAAAAAGTACACTTTAACATTGCGAGGTTGAGAAAAGCAGGAGGTAACTTTGAAGTCGTTATTGACCCTGATAAAATAATAGACTTCAAGGAGGGAAAGGTTGATGTTAAGGATGTCCTGAAGAGTGAACACATCTACTCTGACGCTGAGAAAGGGATGTTAGCATCTGAAAACAAAATAAAAGAAGTATTCGGAACAGATGATGTTTTAAAAGTTGCTGAAGTAATACTAAAACAAGGGGATATACAGTTTACAGCGGAGTATAGGAAGATGCTCCTTGACAAGAAGAGAAAACAGATTATTGAGATAATCTCAAAGAATTCTATAAATCCTCAAACAAAACTACCACACCCACCAGCCAGAATAGAAAATGCTATGGAAGAAGCAAAAGTAAAAATTGACATGTTCAAAAGAGCAGAGGACCAAGTCAAAGACATTGTTAGGAAGATATCAACTATTATTCCAATAAGATTCGAAAACATAACACTCAACATAAAATTACCAGTTCAGTTTGCTGCCAAGTGTTATTCCATACTCAAGAATTACGGAACAATAAAGCAGGAATCTTGGGAAAACGATGGTTCACTCAATGCAACAGTAGAGGTTCCTGGTGGTCTAAAGCAAGAACTTATTGATAAGATAAACAAGATAACACACGGAAACAATGAGATAAACATAGTGCAATAAAACCACAATATCTTAAAGACATAAAGATGCTTTCAATTTCCAATAATTCACAAACAATATAGATTAAGAGATGTGAAAGATTAACAACAAAACAAGAATGAAAGGTGAAATCATGGGAAGAATATTACTCAAGAACAAGGAAATAGTTGTGCCTGGAACAGTGATTGCAGAAGGAATGGACTTTATTCCTTCAACAGGGACATTCAGAGAAGGGGATAAGATAATAAACTCACTTCTTGGAATTCTCAACATTGACGGTAGGGTTATAAAGGTTATTCCACTTGCAGGACAGTACATTCCAAAGGTTGGAGA
>CAZNLC010000022.1:0-2570 GCA_964573865.1 uncultured Methanosarcinales archaeon
AAATATTACTATTAAACTTAACCACCATATAATACAAATGATAATTGCAGTAAAAAGTTGTAAATACAGAAATGGAATAATAAAAGTCAATGCAAACACGAATTTAGATAAAAGTGGAAATTGTTGATTCCCATATTTCTTTTGTGGAATGCTTATTCTCAGATTCCTCAGACACATGAATCCCTAAAGCATCAGACATAGCATCAGCTATTGCTATTACAAGTATACCACCAAGAACAGCAAGAGCAGAATGAGTACCAGAATGCAAACCTACAATTAAACCTAAAGTCATAATTATTCCAGATATTAAACCAAAACTAAAACCCTTCTTTATTGAAAGCTTCATAGACTACAATTAAAATTGATTTGTTTAAATAACTTTTGATTCTTGCTTTCCTATTCCTATGATTCATTAAAAGTTTGTATTTCTATTCCTCAATAATTAATTTAAAATCTCACTAAAAATCACATTAAAAACCTTTAAATATTACTTCTTAAAAATGGGTGTTATGACTTCAAAGTTTGATAGAAAAATTCTCGTTGTGAAGAGGAGTGTTTTGTTCAAAGAAAGGTTTTTTAATGGTTTCTTACCAGTTAGAGAATATAACTTTATGCCTATTATCCTAAATAATTATGAATGGTTGAAGCGTGGTCTTGCAGAGGATGACTTTGATTACAAGCAAATAATTCCTTATGCTATTATTGTTAATCCTGACAAAGGAGTTTTTGTCTTTAGAAGGGCTTCAAAACAGAGTGATTACTCAGAGAAGAGGTTGTTTGATAAATATTCCTTAGGTGTTGGTGGTCACATTGAGATGGAGGATGTTACTAATGATAAAAATGTTGTAGAAGAAGCGTTTTTGAGGGAGTTGAATGAGGAAGTTTTCATTAAGGATCTTGATTATAGGATTATTGGTTTTGTTAATCTAGAGGAGAGAGATGTCGATAAGGTTCATTTTGGTGTTGTTTTCTTGGTTAAAACAAGTGATTCTGTTTCTTTCAAGCAAGGAGAGATGGTTTGGTCTGACTTCTTGAGTTTGGATATCTTATCAAAGAAAAAACAAGAGTTTAATTTTGAGGGCTGGTCATTGGCATTATTAGAGAATAAAAGCTTTATTGATTGTTGTGTCAACAACTTGTGACAACAAAATCTTTAAGTAATTCTTACTCTATTACCTACTAGGGTGGTATTAATGGCACTTTTTAAAGAACTCTTTGAAAAACTCGATGATATTGTTATTAGCTTGGACTCTGAGAACCCTTTTAGCTATCTTTATAATTTTTATAATAAAAGGGAATAGTTTAAGAGTAAGTGGTTGCATCGCTATACTACTAGTAGATTTCTTGACCTTTATGAAAAGTACATGCGCACTAGTGGTAACTCTGATTCCAAAGAATCAAAGAAAGAACTTTCAAATTTTATTATGGATAATGCTTATTATCTCTCCTCTTTAATTATTATCTCCAAAGTTGCTGAAGAACCGAACAATATAATCTTTTTTTCTAATGAAGAACGATATAAGTTGATGAATGAATTTAATAAGAGGTTTGAAGATGTTGATCCTGTATGTTATGTTACTGATGGGAATAAAAAGTTTTTGTTAGGTTTGGATTATAGTAAAAGTTATTCTTCTGGCGGTCCTAAAATTCTTGTAATAGATCCTTCTGATAATTTTAAGATTTTGAGAAAGTATACAAGGGATTTTGATATTAAAGAAGTGTCCTCTAATGTTTTGTAGATTTTTTGAAAAGTTTTTTATTACTCAATTAATTTTGATTTATTATGAAGAAGAATTTTACAATTGGAAAAAAAGGAGTTATTGAGGTTTTCAATGATATTTTTCTTGTTGATTTAGGTGTTTATTTGAAGAGGTTTAAGGTGTTGATTATTGCTGACTTGCACATTGGTTTGGAAGAGGCGTTGAACAAGCAAGGTTTCTTGATTCCAAGATTCCAATTTGGTGATTTGATTAAGAGAGTAAGTAGTATTTTCAAAATATTAGAGAATGGTGGTTTTAAAGTTGAGAAGATAGTGATTAACGGTGATTTAAAGCACGAGTTTGGAACAATATCAGAACAAGAGTGGAAGCATACTTTGAGGATGATTGATTTTTTAAAGCGGCACTGTAAGGAGGTTGTCCTTGTAAAGGGTAATCATGACACAATAATTGGTCCTATTGCCAATAAGAGCAGTGTTAGGATTGTAGATTACCTAATCTTTGGGAGTGTTTTGATCGTCCATGGTCATAAAATTCCAAATATCGCTTATAATAAGGATGTTAAAACTGTGATTATCGCTCATGAACACCCTGCAGTGAGTTTGAGAGAAGGTTTGCGAGTTGAGGTGTTTAAGGTTTTTCTTGTTGGTTATTGGAATAAGAGGAGAATTATTGTTATGCCCTCCTTAAATCTCGTGAAAGAGGGTTCTGATATTCTAAGGGAGAAGCTCTTGAGTCCTTTTTTAAGGCAGGTTTCTCTGAATGATTTCAATGTCTTTGTTGTTGGGGATAAAATATACTACTTTGGCAGTGTTGAAAGGCTTTTGAAGCTTGAAGATTAATTTAACTAAT
>CAZNLC010000022.1:2580-8221 GCA_964573865.1 uncultured Methanosarcinales archaeon
TTTATTATGATTCACTTGTAGAACTTGTTTATGATGTCTGATTTCGTGATAACACCAACGCAGTTTCCAGATTCTGTTATTAGTACGATTGGACTAAATTTTAATAGCTCAATAATTATATCTACTGTTGTGTTTTTTGACACGATTGGAGGTGCTTCCTTCATTATTTCTTTGACTAACTTTACATCTTCACCTTTTGAAATCGCATTTAGTATTGTTGATTCTGATATTAAACCAACACATTTTTTAGACTTGACAACTGGCATTTGCGATATCTTATACCTCTTCATCTTGTGAATTGCTTTTTCTATCCTGTCGTTCGGGCTTACTGTTATAACATTCCTTGTCATTATAGAATAAGCTTTTCTGGAATTCTTAATTCTTAAGGATTGTATTGTTTTTATTAGCTTGAGTGCGTTTGAGTATGAAGGGTCTATTCTTTTAGATTCTATCTTAGCTATTAAGCTCTGTGAAACACCGCTTAATCTCGCGAGTTCTTTCTGGCTTATCCCAAGTTTCTTCCTAAGAATCCTTATTTGTGATAAATCCTCAAGCACTTTATAGCACTCTATTATTGTAGGAGATTATATTTATATTATTTTTGATTTTAAAGAAGAATTTCATATAAAGAAGATTTAAAAAATTTGAGCTGGGTTTTACCCTTCAAAAAACAATTTTATTCCAAGCATAAAGAGCAAGCCGATAAACAACCAAACCAGTGAGGTTATCCTCTTCTTTGAGGTTGCTTCTTGAAGTTCTGGTATCAGGTCAGATGCTGTTATGTAGAGGAAACCACCCGCAGCAAAGGGTAGTAAGTAAATGGCTAACTCATGGATTTTACTTATGGAGAAAAACGCAATTATAATACCTAACAAGACACTGCTCTGTGCTATAACACTATACTTTAAAGCTCTCTTCTCTTTAAAACCACCATGAACAAGAACAGCAAAGATGCCAAGCTCTTGTGGTAGCTCATGGAGCAGTATCATAAAAGCTGTTATTAAACCTATTTTCAATCCTGTGACGAAACCTCCCATTATGACGAAACCGTCAATTATATTGTGGATGAAATCACCAATAACCATTAACCAAGAAAAACTCTGTTCTGTCTTACAACGCCTTGTTTCTTCCTCTCTACAATGATGCCAGTGCAAGTACTCCTCCAGCAAGAGGAACAGCAAAAAACCAAAAACAAGGATTTCAGATGCTAAGAATGGATTTAACCTCTCAGAGGCCTCTGGTAATAAGTGGAAGAAAGCTCCTCCTAATAACGAACCAGCTGCGAAAGCGACTAGAATATTGATCAGTGCTTTTCTAACATTGCTCTTTAATAATAGTGTGAACACTCCTGCAAGCCCAAGCAGTACATCAACAAATCCAAACAACAAAGCGAGCATTAGCGGACTCATAATTATATAATACTTAATAACGAACTTTTAAAGGTTTCGTTACTGTGAAATCATAGTTTGAATAATCTAGAAAGGAACATAAGAAATACTAAAGTGTACTTATGTAAGGTATGCTCATATTGTCTAATAGTATATTACCTAAATTAGTCCTAAATCACTTAAAGTTGCTAGATTTACTATTTGTTTTATATCCCTCCATATAATCTTGCAGCAAGGAACTCTGGAAGTCCTTCTTTAAGAATTTTATTAGATGCAGCTTTAATATCATAAGGAACTCTCACAAAGGTTATTATTACTTCTTTATCAGTAATATCAAGAATTGAATACGATGCTTTTGAATAATGGTCTCTTGGTTGCCCAACACTCCCTGGATTTAACAGTATCTGCAGGTTTTTAGCATTCCTATTGATATGGAATTTAGCAGTGTCAACATTATCTGGCTCTCCTGAGTAATTACATTCTGTTTTTAAAACAATATCTTGGAGTGTTTGTATTTCACTACTCTGAGTTCCACGAGGTGGCAAAAAGTTGTAGTAAGTCTTGCTTTCAGGATTTTCATCACCAGCTTTAACATAAAGGAATGGTATATGAGTATGGCCTACTATGAGAATGTTTTTCTTGAAATTTTCAACAGCCGCATTTGAAGATTCCTCTATAAGTTTGGTCAGATATGGTTTTATGTATTCAAATACAGGTTTTCCTGGAGAACCATGTAACATAACAAAATGCCTGTTTTCATTATAGATTTCAGGTAGTTTTTCTAGGAAACGCTTGTTTTCATCGCTAAGCTTATTCATGGTCCATTCTAGAGCTTTCCGAGCATACTCATTAAACCATACGAGATGTTCTGGATTGTTAATAGCATAATCGTGGTTTCCAACAACACAAGGTATATTCATTTCCCTTATTTTATCCACAACCTTGTTTGGGTTGGCACCGTAACCAACTAAATCTCCTGCACAGAAAATTTTTGATATTCCCCTTAAGTTTATGTTATTAAGGACTGCTAATAATGCTTCTAAATTACTGTGTATATCTGAGATTATTGCAAATCTCTCTCTAATTGGAATTTCTGTCTCTTCATGAGAAACCTCAGATTTATTATAAGAGAGTATGGAAAACCTCCCGAACACACCTCCAAGGATGTTTCTTCTACTGACCATGATAATTTTTAAAGTGTATCTTATATATAAATCTTTCTATTTTAGTCATTTTAAAGTAATAACAAATTGACAGAGCCTAAAGAGCTAAATTCTTATGTTCCCTGCTTCCAATCGCTCAAGTACTTTTTTTGTTCCACGGTTAATGAATCAATTTTGACTCCCATAGATTTCAGCTGTAATAAAGCCACTATGTTATCAAACTCTGATGGTAGTGTATGAACACTAACACTTAGGGGTTTTTTCTGCTTGAATCTTTTGTAAGCATACTCAACTGCCAATGCTTGATTACAAAAACTCAATGCCATAACACTGCTGGGATGACCTTCTGCACAAACAAGATTAACAAGACGTCCTTCACCACAAACAAGGATTCGTTTCTTCTTACTGTTCGATTTAATCAGGTACTCATCAAATAGAGGTCTTATTCTCCTCTTTCTAATAGCTCTTTTCTCCAATGTTTTAATGTCTATTTCACAATCAAAGTGCCCTGCATTCGCGAGTATCACACCATCTTTCATTAACTTCATATCATTATAGCTTATAACATTCTTATTCCCAGTCACTGTTATAAAGATATCACCAAGCCTTGCTGCCTCTTTCACAGTCATAACTCTATAACCATCCATAACTGCCTGTAACGCCCTTAATGGATTAACCTCTATAACAATAACATTTGCCCCAAGACCACGAGCTCTTAAAGCAACTCCCTTACCACAATTTCCATAACCGCAGACAACAACTGTTTTCCCTGAGAACAACACATTAGAGCACCTTATTATTCCATCAATTGCTGACTGTCCTGTTCCATAGTAGTTATCCATTAATTTTTTTGTTTTTGATTCATTAACTGCTATTATAGGGTATTTTAATGCTCGTTGTTTTTCCATATTTTTTAATCTAATAACCCCTGTGGTTGTTTCTTCAGAACCTGCAATCATGTTTTTTATGAGTTCTCTGTGTCTTGTGTGAATTGATGTTACTAAATCACAACCATCATCTATTGTAAAGTTCGGTTTAAAGCTTAAAACCTTCTCAATGTTTTCATAGTATTCCTTTTTTGTTTCACCCTTCCAAGCGAATACCCTAACACCAATTTTTGCAAGGTAAGCTGCAACATCATCTTGTGTTGAAAGTGGATTACAACTCGTTATGAAAACATCAGCACCTCCAGCGATTAGTGTTTTCACCAGCACAGCGGTCTCTTTAGTAACATGCAATGCAATAGCTATCCTTAATCCTCTCAGAGGTTTTTGTTTTAGAAACCTCTTCCTAATCTCAATTAGGGCTTTCATCTGCGTCTCAGCCCACTCAACATTTTTCCTTCCTTGCTCTGCAAGAGAGATATCCTTGACTGCGTAGTTCTTTGTCATGTTCATAAAATCACCACAAATTGCAAATCCCAGCAAGTTTAAAAATGTTTTTGCAGATTTATTTCTTTTTTATTTTTGAGATTGTTTTGTTTTTCCAAACACCCTGAAGAATTCCCTTGTAAAATCAAAAGCCACTCTCTTGTTTTTTATCACAATAATGTTCTCAAAGTTTTTCTCAGCATTGTAGGTTGGGTTATAACTTCCAGTTATCACTGTTTCAGAATCGATAACAAAGAATTTGTGGTGCATATTGCGAGGGTTTGAATCCTTCACAACAAAGCTTCTGATTGTTTTTGGTGTTCTTGAGTAGAATTTACTCTCAACAACTCCTCTGACAAATACTCCTTGCTCGTGTTTTCTCAGCAGCGCACTTGCTATTTCTTCATCTGTGAAACTGAATGTCAAAAAGTTTATTGTTCTGTTTGCTTTTAGTATTTCTTTAAGTATAAGATTCTTACATTTCCTGTCTGTTGTGAAGCAAGCTTGTAGTGTTATATTATTAGATGTATCAATTATCTCGTAATTTTCTCTTTGTGTTGTTCTACTTGTTTGATTTCTCGTCAGATTACCTGTTACTCTAAAAAAATCTATCAAATACTGTTCTGAGAGTTTTGATGATTTTATAATAACTAGGTTATTGTCGTTAGTGTTTGAATCTGTACTTGTTGGATTGAATGAGCCTGTGATTACTGTTGTTTTATTTATGATACAGTACTTGTCATGCATTACTCTTGAACTAATAACCTTTAAGAATGAATATTCTCTTGTTTTGTTATTTGTCAGTTCCTCTTTCCTCTTATCCCAGTTTTCAGAGTATATGCCAATTATAAAATTAATCTTTTCTATGTTATTATCAATTGTGTCACGATGAGTGTTTTTATTTAAGAAAACATCAAATACTCCTCTAAGTGAGATGTCATAAAATAAGCAGTAGGCTGATGATGATGTGTTAAGGTATTTTAGAAGGATTGATGAGCAATTTTCTACTCTACAAAAGTGTGCTCTTACTGATATGTTGTCGTAAACGACTTTTGGTTTTTGGTAGGTAACATAGTGTGTTGTAGTGCTTCTTTGATTTAATTCCTCCTGGTATAAATCTTTGTATAAAACATATGTTATGAGAATTGAGTTTATCATTAGTGATGATACTACAACAAGTGTAACAAGTGTAGCTTGTTTTTGCATAATACCTCAACAGCCACTATATGTTCTATGTTTTTAAAGCATCTGTGATGAAAACTGTAAGAAATTCGGAATTCGGTTTCTTGAATTGTTCTAAAAAATTGTTATATGCTTGTTATGGATTACCTCCCGCAGATTTTTCTAATAGTGTTCAGTATTGCGAAGTTTGTTCCAGGATGTTTTTCTTCTATAGCGTTCAAGAAGTATCTTACTTCCTTTAGTGGTTTATTGTACTTCTTGATAAGTATGTCACTGAGTTCTCGTATGCTCTTATCATCGAAGAATTCCTTCACACTCAATTTCTTTGTTTGTATCCGTGTTTGTATCTGTTTTATATCATTAAAGAGTTTTCTTTGTTGAGTGTTTCCAGAGTTATTTTTTGTATGGTTTTCGCCTTTTTTCATCATCTCAACCGAGAATTTAGCGAATAAAAAACTCTCAGAATCAAGGATACTCTCCAATGGTTTTATGACTCTTTTTGAAACTGTCTTCTCTTTTACTCCTTTACACGGTTTCA
>CAZNLC010000023.1:0-8192 GCA_964573865.1 uncultured Methanosarcinales archaeon
ATTCATATTACAAACATAACTATCAGGCTTTAAAACATTAAAGTAGTTATCACTCAAGAAAAACCCGTTTGTTGAGAACTTCAAATCAACATCTACTCTACCAGCACCGGCAAAAACAACACGCTTCTCCACACTCTCAGCAAGGACAAAACCTGACAGAACAACACTTACAACAATAAAACACAGCAAACTCTTCCATTTCATAAAAAACACACCTTGAGCAGGTACTTACTATATTAAAACAAATTAAAGATGATTTTATTTAAAAATCTTGCTAAACCAAACCAACTTTTAAAAACTTTTTTATAATACAACAACTCTCTTTATCCTGCCGAACTTACTTAAAAATGTTTGAAATTAAATACTTAAATTTCAGCTATTGAGGTGTTTGCAATGCTTGAGTTAAAATTCATCGTTGAAAATCCAAACATAGTAAAAGCAGATTTGAAGAAAAGGGGAGATACTGAGAAGATTAAATGGGTGGATGAGATAGTAAAACTCAGGAAGGAAGATTTAGAATTAAAGAGAGAAATAGATAATCTTAGGAGACAAAGAAACGAAATATCTGAGAGAATAAACAAACTGAAAAAGGAAGGTAAAGACACAACACAACTCATAAAAGAAGCTTCAAAGCTGCCAAAGCAGATAAAAGAACTCGAGCAGAAATACCAAAAAAACGAAGCAAAGATTTTGTACTACCGCATGAGAATTCCAAACATACTAGATGAGAGTGTTCCAGTAGGAAAGGATGATACTGAAAATGTTGAACTATGGAAATGGGGAACTCCAAAAAAATTTGATTTCGAACTTAAACCTCACGGCGTACTTGCAGAACATCTCGGAATCGCAGATTTTAAAAGGGCTGCGAAGGTAGTTGGTGCTGGATTCGTGTATTTAAAAAAGGAACTTGCTTTACTAGACCTGGCATTGCAAAGGTTCGCAATAGACTTTCTAATGAAAAAGGGTTTTACACTAGTAGAACCACCATTCATGCTTGGAAGAAAAGCATATGAAGGAGTAACAAGTTTGGAAGACTTTGAAAATGTCATGTATAAAATTGAAGGTGAAGATAAGTACATGATAGCAACAGCAGAACACCCATTGGTTTCAATGTTTATGAATGAAGTAATTGATGAAGAACAACTCCCAATAAAATTAGTTGGAATTAGCCCCTGCTTTAGAAAAGAAATAGGGAGCCACGGAGTTGATACTAAAGGATTGTTTAGAATGCACCAGTTCAACAAAGTAGAACAAGTAGTGTTTTCAAAACCAGAAAATTCTAAAAAACACTTTGAAGATATTCTAAAAAACACTGAGGAAATGCTAAAACTCCTAAAAATACCTTACAGAGTAGTCAACATATGCACGGGGGACATTGGAATAATAGCTTCCAAAAAATACGATGTTGAAGCGTGGTTTCCAAGAGAAGGGAGTTACAAAGAAGTTGCTTCATGTTCAAACTGCACAAGCTACCAAGCAGTAAGATTAAACATAAAACTAAGAAGAAAAACAGGTGAGAAAGAATATTTACACACACTAAACAACACAGGACTAGCAACATCTCGCACAATGAGGGCAATACTTGAAAACTACCAGAACAGAGATGGCTCTGTAGACATACCAGAAGCACTACAACCTTACATGAACAACATAACAAAAATAAAACCAGGACAAAAACCCTGATCAAACCACAGTAGAATAACCCAAAAATACGATAATCACAAAATATTCCTTCTTTCAAGCAAAAACTTTTAATATTTATAAGATAATCTTGAAATTATGAGTTTTAAAGACATACTAAAAGACTCTGAATCCTTATTCAAAGACCCTGTTGTTTTAGACTATGATTATATGCCAAAACTCGTTCCATACAGGGAGAACGAGCAGCGCGAAATAGCCCTCGCAATAAAACCTTTACTCAGTAGGAGAAATGGCAAGAACCTCTTCATCTTTGGGAAACCCGGAATTGGAAAAACACTCGCCTGTAAGCATGTTTTAAAGGAAGTTGAAGAAACATCGGACCTGTTCTGCTTTTACATAAACTGTTGGAAGAAGAACACTTCTTACAAAATCGCATTGCAACTATGTGAGGAACTTGATTATCCATTTGTTCAAAACAAAAAAACAGACGAGCTTTTTGAAGTTATAAAAAAGGAAGTGAACAAAAAATCAGCAGTTTTTGTTTTGGACGAAGTTGATAAATTAGAAGACACATCCTTTCTTTACTTCCTATTAGAAGACATCTATAGAAAAACAATAATCCTTATTACAAATCACAAAGAATGGATGCTCACCCTTGACCAAAGGATAAAGTCAAGACTAATGCCCCAGTTTTTAGAATTCAGACCTTACACAAGAGATGAGATAAGAGGAGTTTTAAAGGAGAGGATAAAATACGCATTTCAAGAAGGAGTTTTCACAAATGAAGCTTTTGAGGTTGTTGTTGAAAAAACATACAATTGTAAAGATGTTAGAGTAGGACTCTACTTGATGAGAGAAGCTGCTAATAATGCAGAATCAAGATTATCAAAGAAGATTGAAAAACAGGATGTAATAAAAGCAATGTCAAAATTAGAAGATTTCTCCATAAAAAATACAGAAGACTTGGACTCTGAAACAAATAAGATTCTAAAAATAGTGAAGGAAAACTCCGGAAAGAAAATAGGCGAGCTGTTTAAGATTTACAAGGAAAAAGGCGGAAGTTCAGTTTATAAAACATTCCAAAGGAAGATATCAAAACTCGAAAAATCAGGTTTTCTGAAATTAGAAAAAATTATTGGTGGAGCAGAAGGAACAACAACGATAGTAAAATACGCTTACAAAGACCTCAGCGACTTCTAAAATTTTAAAATTCAAGAAGCTTGAAGCTTTAATAATATGGTGAAAAAACAAGAAACCAGACCAAAACCTTTATATATCTATATAGATATATCTATTCCGATATGTTTAAGGGATACTTAAAGATTGTAATACTGAAAGAACTTAATAATGGAGAAAAAACAGGTTATGACATAATCAAGGATATTTATGAAAAAACAGATTTCATAAAACCCTCCCCTGGCTCGGTCTACCCCATCCTAAAAAACCTCTTGAAAGAAAGGATTGTGAGTTTTAAACAAGATAAAAACAGGAAAGTATACAGACTTACAAAAAAAGGTAAAAACTTGATTAAAGAACTTGAAAAGAATAGGAAGCAACTAATTGAAACACTGATAAAAAAATTAAAACTAACATTTCCAAAAGAACAAAACTACATACTACTAAAAAACCTGAGTGAAAAACAAAAACTAATTAAAGAATTCTTACCTCAAGCTATTCAACTCAAGAAAAACATAATCTCACTAATAACAAACAAGCACACATCAAAAAAAGAATTTTTGAAAGCAGCAAAGATAATAGAAGAAACCAATAAAAAACTCGTAAAACTCACAAAACACAAAATAACACACAAAACAACAATCAAAAATGCCAGCTAATAAATACATAATAAAAGTGGAAAATGTTTGGAAGATATATAAACTTGGAGAAGTTAGAGTTGAAGCACTAAGAGGTTTTAACATAAAAATCAAAAAAGGTGAATTCTTGTCAATAATGGGGCCATCAGGCTCCGGAAAGTCAACCTGCATGAACATGATAGGATGCTTGGACATTCCAACATCCGGCAAGGTATTTTTAGATGGAATTGATATAAGAACACTGAAAGAATCAGAACTTGCGAAAATAAGGGGTAAAAAAATAGGTTTTGTATTCCAACAATTCAACCTCATACCATCACTAAATGCCCTTGAAAATGTTATGCTACCTATGATATTCCAAGGAGTTCCAAAAAGTGAAAGGTTAGAGAGGGCTAAGAAATTATTAAAGCTCGTTAACATGACTTCCAGAATGTTTCACAAACCAAGTGAGTTGTCAGGTGGAGAACGTCAAAGAGTTGCAATTGCAAGAGCCTTATCAAACAACCCTGAATTAATACTTGCAGATGAACCAACAGGAAACCTTGATTCGAAAACAGGGATTGTAATAATGAACCTTCTTAAAAAATTGAACAACGAAGGAAAAACAGTTGTGTTGGTAACACACGATGCAAAACTAGCAGAATACGCTGATAGAATTGCATACATACTAGATGGTAAAATTGTTCGTGAAAAAATAATAAAAAAACACAAAAGGAAAGAGGTGGTATCATGAAACAAGATAAAACAATCAAAAAAACAACTGCTAATACTAGAAATGTTCTTTTCACAAGCATATACATTATTAGCATGTTACTCCTGCTGAATATAGCAAGTGCTACAACAATAATACTCGGCAGCTCTGTACCTGATGTTAGTTCTGGAAGTGATGTTGTAGTCACGCTGTTAAATCAAGAACCTTACCCTGTAAGCCCTGGGGATTATGTAACACTAAGATTCAAGGTTGAGAATAAAGGTTTAAAGGACATAGAAAATTTTTATGTGAGATTAATCCCAAATTATCCATTCACATTAGCGGATGATGAAGTAAAATACTTGGGAAACCTTTGGGGGCTACAACAAGGAAACATAGGAGCAACAGTAACTTACAAATTGAAAGTTGATAAAGATGCCTATCCAGGATACTTTGATGTTGATTTTGAATATACCCCAGATAAAAAAACATGGTTTAAGATAGAAGGCTTTACTGTTAAAGTAGAATCAGCAGATGTTAGAATTGGAGTTAAGAATGTTAGTTTAACACCACAAGAATTAGCCCCTGGAGAAAAGGGAAGATTAAACATAATTGTTGAGAATACAGGGGACTCTTTGATAAAGGACATAACCTTAAAACTTGATTTAACACTCTCAACACTAACACAACAACAACTCTCCCTCCTAGGAGCAGTTGGAATAAAAGTTCCATTCTCACCATTAAATTCAGCAACCGAACAAAAAGTCAAAAACCTAATGCCGGGAGAGAAAAAAACATTCTCCTTTGATATAATCACTTCACCAACAGCAGAAGCAGATGTTTACAAGATTCCAATACTCCTAACATACTATGATACTGACAACACAAAACACGAGAAGCAAGATTTGATAAGTGTAATTGTTAGTGGAAAGCCAGACTTAAAAATCTTGTTGGAAGACACAACAGTATTCTTAAAAAACCAGAAAGGAAATATAGTTCTGAAAATTGTGAACTCTGGGAGAATAGACGCAAAGTTTGTTAACATAAAACTAGAAAACACAAAAGACTTTTATGTGTTATCTCAAAACAATAACTATGTTGGAGACGTTGATTCTGATGATTATGAAACAGCAGAGTTTGAAGTATTCGTTGGAAATACAAACAAAGATATCCTAATACCAGTAACTCTAAATTATGAAGACCCACTTGGTAAAAAATACGAGCTGGTTGAGCAAATTCCACTAAAAATCTACACAGTCGCAGAAGCAAAGAAGTATGGTTTGATACGAACTAACAAATTACTTGGAATAATAATAGTAATACTTCTTGTTGGAATAGGCTATTACATCTATAATAAAGTAACAAAGCAACGAGGTAAGGAATAAAATAAAATGATAACGGATTACTTAAAAATAATCTTACTCAGTATAGCCCATAGGAAACTTAGAGCTTGGCTAACTGTTCTTGGAATTCTAATTGGAATAACAGCAATAGTTTCCTTGATTAGTATTGGACAGGGTGCTAAGGAAGCAATGAATGAGCAGTTTGAGATGATGGGAACAAACAAATTAATAGTCATGCCAAAAGCATTCTTCTCTGGGACAACAGTATTGACAGAAAGAGATCTTGAAGAGATAAGAAAGGTGAAGGGAGTGTCCGAGGCTGCTGGAATTGTATTTAAAACAGTGCCTGTTAAGTATGGTTCAAAGTTAAAATATACTTATTTAACTGGATTACCAACTGACAAATCGAGAAAAGTTATTGAGGAAATGCAGAACATGAAGGTGACGCAGGGAAGGTTCTTAGAAAAGAGCGATGAGAAAAAAGCAGTTGTTGCTTATTCCTTGCATTCAAGAAAATACTTTGGTAAAAATATAAAAGTAGGTGATAAACTCATTATTAGTAATCAAGAGTTTGAGGTTGTTGGACTGCTAGATTCATTTGGGAACCAAGAGGATGATAACAATATCTTTGTGCCAATGGAAGATGCAAGAGCAATATTTAATGATGAAGAAGGATTGAATATAATATATGTTGAGGTTTCTGAAGGAGTGAATCAAAAAGAGGTTGCAAATAGGATAGAGAGGAGTTTAAGAAAGTTACACGATGTTGAGGAGGGTTCTGAAGATTTTGATGTTCAAACAAGCGATGAACTATTGAGAACAGTAAACTCGATACTTATGGTTATGCAGGTTATATTTGTCGGGATAGCTTCTATTTCTTTGTTGGTTGGTGGTGTTGGTATTATGAATACTATGTATACTAGTGTTTTGGAGCGTGTTCGTGAGATTGGTGTTATGAAGGCTGTTGGTGCTCGTAATGTTGATATTTTGTTGATATTCATTGTCGAGTCAGGAATATTAGGGTTAGTTGGCGGTATAATCGGTGCTTCATTAGGATCTTTCATTGCTAAATCAATAGAGAAGATAGCGATTCAACAATTTGGAAGTGCGTTATTAAAAGCTCATATTTCCCCAGTCTTGATTTTTGGTTCAATACTCTTTAGTTTTATTGTTGGTGCTTTGTCTGGTTTGGCTCCTGCTTATCAAGCTTCAAAACTTAAACCAGTAGAAGCTTTAAGGTTTAGGATTTAAGTAGCAATAATTATATAATAATTATGAGGTAAATGTTTTAATTTAATTATTGATATTAATATTCAGTATTAATATGGTGTTAGTATGATACTTGATTATTTTGTATTTGTTTTTAGGAATCTTGCAAGGAGAAAGCTACGCACTTGGTTAACCCTACTCGGTATATTTATTGGAATGACAGCGGTAGTTGCATTAATATCATTAAGTCAAGGTATGCAAACAGCCATAAATCAACAATTCCAAAAGGTTGGTTCTAACAGGATAATAATAAGCCCTGGGAGTTCTGACACATCATTCGGGGGTCAATTTTCAGCAATAAAATTAACAGAAGATGATGTTAATGTTGTCAAGAAAGTGAAAGGTATTGAATTTGCTACTGGAACCTTAACAAGCGTTGGCTTTGTGACCTTTAAGGGAGAAACAAAGAGAGGAATATTGGTTGGAATGGATTCTGACCAGAAAACAGCAAAGTTTGTTGAAGAAGTTGGACTATTTGATATTGCGAAAGGCAGAAATCCAAAAAAGGATGAAAAGGGAGTTGTGGTACTTGGTTATGATGTTGCTAACAGGAAATTCAGGAAAAAAATAAAGGTTGGGGATAAAATAATAATAAAAGATAAGGAGTTTAAGGTGATAGGTATTCAGGAAAAGATTGGGACTGGAA
This sequence comes from uncultured Methanosarcinales archaeon, assembly GCA_964573865.1. Lineage (GTDB taxonomy): Archaea > Nanobdellota > Nanobdellia > Woesearchaeales > WAPY01 > CAZNLC01. The sequence continues at coordinate 7,405 of CAZNLC010000023.1, forward strand.
TACATGATAGAGTTGTTAGAATGCCAAAAAAAGAATTAAAAAATCTCTTAGGAATAACAAATGATGAGGTTTCTACAATATTCGCAAGGGTTATACCAACAGAAGACACTGAGGAAGTTGCTGAGAGGGTAAAAAAGGCGTTGAGGAAATCAAGACATGTTGAGGAGGGTTCTGAAGATTTTAATGTTCAAACAGCGAAGCAGGTTATTGAAGCATTCACTAACATACTTCTGATAATCCAAATCATGTTAGTAGGAGTTGCTTCTATTTCTTTGTTGGTTGGTGGTGTTGGTATTATGAATACTATGTATACTAGTGTTTTGGAGCGTGTTCGTGAGATTGGTGTTATGAAGGCTGTTGGTGCTCGTAATCTTGATATTCTTGTTATGTTTGTTTTTGAGTCTGGTTTGTTGGGTTTGGTTGGTGGTGTTATTGGAGTGATCCTTGGACTAATAATAAGCAAAACAGCAGAGGTGATAGCTTACATGTTATTAAATTCAAAAATTTTAGTCATAAGCTTATCATGGCAGCTATTAGTTGGAGTTTTGGCATTCTCATTTCTAATAGGAGCACTTTCAGGACTAATCCCAGCAATGCAGGCATCAAAACTAAAACCAGTTGAAGCTTTAAGGTATGAATAGTTATAAAACGAGATAAAAATAGTAATCTTTAAAAAAGAATTAATGGTTTTCTATAGAATGAATAAAAAATTATCACTTGTAATATCAATACTGTTTGGTATATTATTAATAGTTGGATTAGCGTTTTATATTGGTGTTGATAAGATA
>CAZNLC010000024.1:0-8147 GCA_964573865.1 uncultured Methanosarcinales archaeon
AGGCAGTGCTTAGTGTTTCTATTGTTGGTAAGAAAACACTCCTAAAGTGCATTTTCCCGTAAACCTCGTCAAAACCAGAACCATGAACTAACAAAACATTCGCTTTGTAGAGCATGTCCATGACAAATTTATAATCACTCTTGTACTTTGAACTTGTTATTTTTGGAAAGATGTAAAAAGCACCCTTTGGTTTTTGAGCTTCTAAACCATCAATCTCGCTTACCCTCTTATAAATAAAATCTCTTCTCTCTTTTAACATTTTCATATACTTATTAAAGTAATCCATTGGTTCTTTTAAGGCACTGACAGCTGCCTTTTGTATTGGTGTTGTAACACACAACCTAATCCTTGATAGATTGTTCATTGATTTCCAAACATCACTTAGTTGATTATTATCATCTTTTAAATAAACATATCCCAAACGCCAACCAGTAGCAAAGAAGACCTTTGAAAAACCATTAAACACAATAATTGGAACTTCTTGATTATCAATTCTTGTTGGACTAACAAACTCTTCTTTATCATAAACCATTAAATCATAGATTTCGTCACTAATGATTGGAATGTTATGCTCTGCAGCAACATCCATTATTTCTTTAATCTCCTTTTTCTTGAACAAGGCACCAGTGGGGTTGTTTGGGTTGATAATAACTATTGCTCTTGTTCTCTCATCAACCTTCTCCCTTAAATCATCAATGTTTGGTCTCCATGATTCATCCTCTATTAATTCATAACTAATTGGTTCTGCACCATAAAACTTTATTATTGCATTGTAGGGAGGATATGTTGGTCCTGGAACTAAAACATTATCACCTTGTTGTAATAGTGAGGCAAAAGTAAAATTCATTGCTTCAGAAACACCAGTTGTTACTAAGATATCATCGCTTGTTAATCCTAACTTGTTCTTTTTGTTCTCATAATGAGCAATATATTCTCTCAACTCTAACAAACCCTGTGATTCACTATAGTAATTGTAATCATTCATTACAGCATTAGATAATGCCCTCTTCATATGCTCTGGTGTTTCAAAATCATACCTTAATGGGTCACCAATGTTTAGTTTAAGTACTTTATTACCTGTTTTTTTCTCATAGTTACTTGCTATTACAGCAACATCTCTGATAGCATTCTTCAGTTGAAAAGCCCTATTGTTTGGAATAATCATAAATAAGAAAATGAGTTAGGATAATAAAAAGTTTTTGGAGTTGTTCAACTTTTCATTATTAACTTTTTATTATGCAAAGTAATGATTCTATCCTCTCCATTACTTCCTTGTTATCTCTGTGAAGAACAACCTCTTCACCCTTTCTTGAATACTCAATTTGGAGTTCATGGTAAAGTTTTAAAAAGAAAGAATAGTTCTCTGCTAATCTATCTCCTTGCTCTACTGTGAGGTTTAATATTTTCTCCCCTATTAAATAATTTATCCTTTCAGTTATTTGTCTTGGAATATTTACTAACATCCCAACAAAATAATCCTTCCTATTACTGTTTCTAATATGTTTTATTATTTCCTTTGCGAGGTAAAATTGTATTGTTCTTAATGGTCCATATTTACTACCGAAGACTCCTTTTTTTGGATTATAGTAAAATTCACCTGTGCTTAAATTGAAATGTGTTATTACTTTGTTTCTCCATTTTTGAGTTCCTTTTTTAGTTAATCGTTTATACTCTGAAAACCTTTTCTTTGTCTTATTATAAATTCTAACTCCGCCATTGTTCTCTAATTCCTCAACGAATTTTTCCATAACATTTAACAGTTTTATCTTCTCACTTTCTTGTATTGGATATAAATCTAAAACAAGAGTTGGGAAAACTCTGTTAGGATTATCTTCATAAATACTAAGTGTTGTCTGAAATTCCTTAATCTCTATTACTGAATTTTTGATTATTTCATCAAGGTCTTGTTTCATCCTTTCTTTCTCCTTATTATCTAATCCTGTGTTTATTATAACTCTGAAGTCTTCTTTTGATTTGGAAGATTCAAAACGTCCACTACTCCCTGTTATAAAAATACCATACTCTATTGGTTTATTGTTTATTTTTAGAATCTCTGATATCTCTCTTTTCTTAAACTCAATAAGTGATTTTACAGTTTTCACTACTAATCCATTCACTTTTTTAAGTTTTTTTGAATATTCCACTGGGCTACAATCTAATATTTCCTCTAGGAAAGTATTAACTACTGACATAATAGAGATCAGTAATAAAAAGAAATATTTAAACCTTACTATTTTTACTATTTATTAGTGGTTACTATTAGCTTTTATTTTTTATCCCTTGTTTAATCACTGCTTGTGCTGCTGCTAATCTTGCTATTGGAACTCTGTAAGGACTGCAACTAACATAATCAAGTCCTTTTTCATGGCAAAACTCTATTGATTTTGGGTCTCCACCATGCTCGCCACAAATCCCAACCTCTAATTCTTGATTTGTTCCTTTACCATTTTTTGTTGCTATCTCTATGAGTTTTCCAACTCCATCAACATCAATTGTTTTGAAGGGATCATCCTTTAAGATTCCTTTTTCTAAATAAATCTTTATGAACTTCCCAGCATCATCCCTTGAAAAACCAAGTGTTGTTTGTGTTAAATCATTGGTTCCAAAACTGAAAAACTCTGCTTCTCTTGCTATTTCATCAGCTGTTAATGCTGCTCTTGGTAGTTCAATCATTGTTCCAATCTTATAATCAACCTTGACATTATACTTCTTGAATGTTTCCTCAGCAACCCTTTTTATGATTTCCTTTTGGTTCTTAAATTCAAGGACATTCCCTACCAAAGGCACCATCACTTCTGGAATAACATTTACACCTTTCTCTTTTACTTCACAAGCAGCTTCAAAGATGGCTCTTGCTTGCATCTCTGTTATTTCAGGATAGGTAATGCCAAGACGACAACCCCTATGTCCAAGCATTGGGTTAAACTCGAACAAATCCTCAACCCTTTTTAGAAGAAGTTCTTTTTTCCTTATCTCTTCTTCAGGAGCATTCCTCTCTTTCATAATTGCAATTTCAACCATTAATTCCTCTCTCTTTGGCAGGAACTCATGTAGTGGGGGGTCTAATAATCTAATAATAACTGGTAGATCATGCATAACCTCAAATATCTCTTTAAAATCGTTCCTCTGCATTGGTAGAAGTTTATTAAGTGCTTTTTTACGCTCAGCACTGTTCTCAGCAAGTATCATTTCCCTCATTATTTCTACACGACCATCATCAAAGAACATGTGTTCTGTCCTACAAAGCCCTATACCTTCTGCTCCAAAATCACGAGCTTTCTTAGCATCTCTTGGTGTATCAGCGTTTGCTCTAACACCGAGTTTTCTTATAGAATCAGCCCAATCAAGTACTTTCTTAAAGTAACCTCCAAGTTCTGGTTCTTTTAATGGTGCCTCTCCAAGAATAACCTCTCCTGTATGACCATTCAATGAAATCACATCTTCTTCTTTAACCTTGACTCCATTAACTTCAAAATATCCTTCTTCCTCATGAACCTTTATTTCCTCACATCCAACAACACAACACTTTCCCATTCCACGAGCAACAACTGCAGCGTGGGATGTCATACCACCACGAGCAGTTAGTATTCCTTGAGATGCTGCCATGCCATGAATATCCTCTGGAGATGTTTCTTTCCTAACAAGGATTACTGGAATTCCTTTTCTTGATAATTCTACTGCTTTGTCAGGATTAAAGACAACCTTACCAACAGCTGCTCCTGGAGAAGCTGGGAGTCCAGTAGTAATAACATTCAATTTCACACTCGTGTCTATTCTCTTATGAAGTAATTTCTCAATTTGCTCTGGTTTTATCCTCAATAGAGCTTCTTCCTTTGTTATTAAACCTTCTTCTTCCATATCAACTGCTATTCTCACAGCAGCCTCTGCTGTTCTCTTTCCAGTTCTTGTCTGTAACAAGTATAACTTTTTATTCTCAATAGTAAATTCTAAATCCTGCATGTCCTTGAAGTGTTTCTCTAATTTTTCACAAACAGAGATGAGTTCATCATAAGCTTCAGGAATGTCCTTTTTTAGTTCATCAATTGGTTTTGGAGTTCTTATTCCAGCAACAACATCTTCTCCTTGAGCATTTAATAAATACTCTCCATAAACCTTCCTCTCTCCTGTGCTTGGGTTTCTCGTAAACGCTACTCCTGTTCCAGAATCAAATCCCATATTACCAAAGACCATTGCTTGAACATTAACTGCTGTTCCTAAATCCTCAGGGATATGGTTTATTTTTCTATAGGTTATTGCTCTCTCATTATTCCAAGAGTTAAAAACTGCCTCAACAGCCATTCTTAATTGCTCTATTGGTTTTTCAGGAAAATACTCTTTTGTCACCTCATAAACTAACTCCTTAAACCTCTTAACCAATTCTTTTAGGTCATTAACATCTAAATCAACATCCTGCTTAACACCCTTCTTCTCCTTGACTTCCTCAATAATATTCTCAAACTTTTCATGTTTTATTCCCAAAACAACATTTCCAAACATTTGAACAAACCTTCTATAAGAATCATAAGCAAACCTCTCATTGTTCGTTCTCTTAGCTATGCCTTTAACAGTATCATCATTCAAACCTAAGTTTAGGATAGTGTCCATCATTCCAGGCATGGATATTGGAGCACCACTCCTAACAGAAACTAACAAGGGATTTTCACTTGAACCAAACTTTTTACCTGTCTTTTCCTCTAACACCTTTAATTTTTCCAAAACCTGATCCCAAAGTTTGTCCAGGAAAACCTTTCCTTGTTTGAAGAATTCTTTACAAGCGAGTGTTGTTATTGTAAAACCTGGTGGAACTGGAATTCCAAGTTTTGTCATTTCTGACAAACCAAAACCCTTTCCTCCCAAAACTTCCTTTCCACCTTCAGCTTCCCAAAACATGAACACATAGTTCTTCATAGTATCACCTCTCAAATAAATATGATGTTTTGTAAGAATGAAACTACCTTAGAGGTTATTTATAAATATTATTATTCTACCTTATTCATGTTTTATTTTATTAGTGTTTGAGAAACTTAAATCTTGTCTTGTCCTTGACCTTGTCCTGAATTCAACACTTCTTCAATGATTTTAACTATTACAGAACCTTCTGCTTTCCCGCGGAGTTCCTTCATTACAACACCTATCAATGCTTTTTTATTCTTGATTGTTTTATTCTTCATCAAGATTTTCTTTATTCTCCTTCTTACTTCTCCATCACTTAATTTTTTATTGTTCATTATTGCTTCTTTTACGCTCTTGCCTTTTGTAAATTCCTCAACTATTTTTTCAATGGACTGAGTTGTTATTATTCTACTGTTCAAAGCTTTTATAATCTCTTCTAAAACCTCCTCTGTAAGTTTTGAAGTGTCAAGTTTTAATCTTGTCTTCATGTCTTTTACTTTTAAAAACAAGATTTGAGCTATTGTTTTCGCTTCAATGTTCGTGTATTTTTTTATCAGTTTATCAAAGAAATCCCTTTTTTTTGATAACGCGATTGTTTTTGAAAGCTCACTGCTTATTCCAAGTTTTTCATAATCTTTTATTCTTTCAAACACTGTTTTTGGAGTCTCCACATCTTTTGGTGGTTTTATTAATGGTATGTCTGTTTCTGGATACATTCTTGCTGAACCAGGCATTGGTCTTAAAAAGGATGTTGTAAAATCAGCTTCCACTCTTCTAACCTCTTTTGGAACTCCAACAAAGCATTGTTTTAATCTATCAATGACGTCTTCAAGTGCTTTCTCAACAACATCCTTACTTCCTGTTATTAGTATGAAAGCATCTTCATCACTACAATTAAGTTTCTTCTTTAATTCATTGAATTCCTGAGCTGAAATTCCATAATTTGGGAGTTCATCAGAGTGTATTAGCCCTTTCAGCCCGAATAATTTACAATGCATGGCAAGTTCTGTTCCAAGCCTCTTACCAGGCATTATTTCAAACCCGAGCAAACCATTAAATTTATTTATTTTAGTTGCTATGACAACATTCCCTTTTTCCACAGATTTTCTTATTAACTTTGAATTCGTTTCTTTGAAGAAATCAGTTACATCAAGAGTTCTTGTTTCTAATTCTCTTATGTTTCTCTTCTCAATTTCTTTTTTTATCTCCAAAAGTTTTAGTTGTCTATGTGCTTCTATCTCAACAATCTTTGACAATGCTCTGAGGTCTTGGGCTCCTTTTATTTCAACCCTTGAACCGTTTCTTATGGAAACATTAACATCTTGCCTTATTGTCCCTAAACCTCTTTTTACCTTTAAACTCCTTAATAGGATTCCTATGTGCTCTGCAACCTTTTTAACTTGAGCAGGGGTTTTTAATGTTGGGGCTGTAGCTATCTCTAAAAGTGGAATGCCTAATCTTGAAAGATTGAAGATTGTTTCATCACTCTTTTTCTCAACTATTTTCGCAGCGTCTTCTTCCAAACAGATTGTTTGTATTGGAATTCTCTCGTTCTCAACAATCACAAAACCGTTAACTGCGATGAGTGCTGTTCTTTGAAAACCTGATGTGTTTGAACCATCAATAACAGTTTTTCTCATAACTTGAACAACATCGTTTATTCTGGCGTTGACTAATTTTGAAAACTCTAAAGCTATTCTCAATGCCTCTTCATTTATCTCGTGAGGAGGTTCTTCATCCAATTCAACTAAACAACAACAATCCTCATAAAAATTGTAAACAAATCTCTTGTTCTTTGAAAACTCAAACTTCGCAGCCTTATCAACTTGACCAAGCTCACCTGCTTGAATTCTTAAATAACGAGTGATTCTTAAGTCGGGTTTTGTTTTGTCGTCTTTTATTTTAGAAGGGCAATTACAGAATAGTTTGTGAGTGTCTAATTGTTGGTGTATTTCAATGCCTGCTTTTAGTCCAATCTTCTCGTAAAATTCTTCTTTATTCATGTAAAACCTCCAAAAGTTCAGTACCTCTCCCAAATGACCTTCTCATTTTTAATTACCTTTTTTATTCTGTGCATTGGTATTTCTCTTGTATCGTTCAAAATTATAAAATTGTGATTTAGTCCTTTTATTTGTGAGAATTTTATTGGCTTTAATTCTTTTGATATTCTATCATAGTAAAATAGTGTGTAATCTTTCTTATCTTGATTCCTATCCCAAATTATTTTGTTAATTAATTCTTTAATGTTAATCATATTGAACATCAAAGTTTGTTGTTGTTCTTAATGTCGTTTCTCCCCTAAAATTTTTCATAATTAAGTTGTTGTTAATTATTTCCTTTTTTGTGAAGTTGCTAAGCAGCCAAGCAAGCTTTATAAATGTTGTTTCAGGAGTCATGTCATTCTCATGTCCTAGTATTCCAATATCTAATTGTTTTCTTTGATTTTCATAAACATTCATGTTTAGTCTTCCAAATATTGTTTGGGGTGCTAAAACAACAATAGTTCCTTTTTTTATCATCCACTCAAGGGCTTTGAGTATTTTTTTATGCTCTAATGTTGAATCATCTTTTTGTGTTATTGGAAGGTTTCCAAGACCTGTTGATTCTATAACTAAACCATCATAATCTTTAAAGGCTGAAAATTCCTCTGCATACATGTTCGTGTGTTGTTTTAACATTCCAACCTTAATATTTTCTTTGAAGAGTTTTAGTTCCACTATCTTATTCCTGTCTGTGTTGTTGTTCTTTTTCTTGTAATCTCTGTTGATGAATTTTATTGTTTTTGATTTGTAATCGACAAGGGCGAATGGTTTGGAGTTTATAGCTTTGAAAGCGTCTCTCCTACTTGTGTGCATCTTCCTTGTTTTTGTTCCTGGCAGGATTGCACAAAAATCATCGTTCATTGAGTTGTGCATACATATTGCCACTTCTGAAAAATCAGAATTAGATATGAAATAAACTGCGTTTATGAGGTTTAATGCTGAGTCAGAACTTGCCCTGTCAGAACTCCTTTGAGAACCGACTAAGAGCACTGGAATTGGGAGTTTTTCCAGAATAAAAGACAACGCTGCAGCTGTGTAGTGTAAAGTATCAGTTCCGTGTGTTATTATGATTCCATCAACCCCCTCTTCAACTTCTTTTTTTACTTCTAATGCAAGTCTGTTATAGTGAGAAAATCTCATATCCTGACTCCACATGTTAAAGACAAGTCTTGATTTTATATTAGCAAACTGTTTTATTTCAGGGAACATTTC
>CAZNLC010000025.1:0-7863 GCA_964573865.1 uncultured Methanosarcinales archaeon
TTCATGTTCACGCCACAGAATTCGATAGGAATGGTGGTAATTTTGGCAATAAACTCGTTCATGATATAGAAAATTTTGGTGTTAGTAATGCAGATGTTGTGATTACTGTCAGTGCCTTTACAAAGAATATTGTTGTTAAGAATTATAATGTTGACCCAAACAATGTTTTCGTTGTGCACAACGCTGTTGAATTCAACGATTCAGACATAAATGAAGATTTCATTATCAAAAAGACTGATAGAGTTGTGTTGTTTTTAGGTAGGATTACGCTGCAAAAGGGTCCTGATTACTTTGTTGAAGCTGCAAAACTTGTTGCTGAAAGAATCCCAAATGTTAAATTTGTTGTTGCTGGAAGTGGAGATATGATGCCACAGATGATAAACCGTGTCATAGAGCTTGGTCTTATGAAAAAATTTTTATTCTCAGGTTTTATTAGAGGGAAGGATGTGGACAGGGCTTACAAAATGGCAGATGTTTATGTTATGCCTTCAGTTTCAGAACCATTTGGAATAACTCCTTTAGAAGCAATGCGTAATGGAACTCCAGTTATTATTTCAAAACAAAGTGGTGTTTCAGAGGTTATAAAACACTGTTTGAAGGTTGATTTTTGGGATGTTAATGAATTAGCTAATAAGATTATTGCAGTGTTGAAGTATAGAGCACTTCACAACGAGTTGAAAAAACACGGTAGTTTAGAGGTCAAACGTTTTAATTGGAATGAGCCTGCAAAGAAGTGCATAAGTTTGTATAAAAGAGTATTGGGTGGTTGAGTTGGTTTCAGTTTGCTTTTACTTCCAGGTTCACCAGCCTTACAGGCTTAAGCACTATCAAATCTTTGATATTGGTAAAAATCATGATTACTTCGACACTCAAAAGAATAGTAGTATTTTACAAAGGGTTATTAAAAAGTGTTATTTACCCATGAATAAGCTCTTGCTCGAACTTCTTGACAAGCATCCAGAGTTCAGGGTGAGTTTTAGTTTTTCAGGTGTTTTATTAGACCAATTGGAAGAGTTTTCTCCTGAAACACTTGATTCCTTCAAGGAGCTTGTGAGCACAAAGAGGGTTGAAATTCTGGATGAAACATATCATCATTCCTTAGCTTTTATTTATTCCAAGAATGAGTTCAAGAGGCAAATCCTACTTCACAATAAAAAGATAAAGAGCATCTTCAAAGTTTCACCGAAGATTTTTAGGAACACAGAGTTAATTTACAATAATGAGCTCGCTTACATGGTTGAAAAACTTGGTTATAAGGGAGTGCTTTCAGAAGGGGCTGATAAAATTCTTGGTTGGAGGAGTCCGAACTTTGTTTATAGAGCTGTTGGAACTGATAAACTCAGGGTTTTGCTGAAGAACTACAGGCTTTCTGATGATATTGCTTTTAGGTTTTCGAATAGGAATTGGCCTGGTTTTCCACTTACTGCTGAGAAATACGCTTCTTGGATTTCAAACATAAAAGAGGATGTTGTTAATTTGTTTATGGATTATGAAACCTTTGGAGAGCACCAATGGCCTGAGACAGGAATCTTCGATTTTATGAAAAAACTTCCTGAAGAACTGTTGAACAAAAATGTTGATTTTAAAACACCTTCAGAGGTGATTAGGAAGTTTAAACCAGTTGGTTATTTTGATTCTCATAGTTTTATCTCTTGGGCAGACATCGAACGTGATTTAAGTGCTTGGCTTGGAAATCAACTCCAACAATCAACAATCAAAGAATTGTATGTTTTAGAAGATAAAATCCTCAAGACAAAGGATAAAAAATTAATTGAGGATTGGCGTCGTCTTCAAACATCTGACCATTTTTATTATATGTGCATAAAGTGGTTTTCGGACGGTGATGTTCACAAATACTTTAATCCTTACAACACACCATATGATGCTTTCATTACTTTTATGAATGTTTTGAACGATTTAAATTATAGGGCTGATGAGATTTTGAAGAGACAAGAAGACTCTCAAGTTAAAAAACAAGTTAAGGCATCATCTTAGGGGGTGTTTTTTATGGTGGAAAAAGGGGTGTTAGAATTTGAAGTTCAAGATGATAAAGCGTTTGTTGTTGGTGATAAGAGAATTAAAACTCTGAAAGCTCTTTTGGAAGAATTGAGAGTGATGGATGAACAAACATTCCACAACTTTGTCAACGGTGATAAGAATGATTTTGCAAATTGGATAGAGTTTGTTATTGGTGATAAAAGCTTAGCTGATACTATTAGACTTTTTAAGGACAAAGATTCCATAGTAAAGGTTATTGATGAGAAAATAAATGCTAGTGTTAAAAAATCTGATGAACAAATCTTGAGTTTTGTTGATACTAAGGAGCAAAGGCAAGAAACAACTCAAGACACTAAGATACAACAAGCTGATTCTTCTAAAAGCAAGAGTTTTAATCCTCCAGAATCGAAACTAAAGGCAGAGGTTAGTGAATTTTCAGGGAGGAGTACAAACAACTCACTAAAATCAAGTGTTAGTGTTGTGAGAAAGAGCAAGAAACCTCTTGTATACTTTGTGATTGGTTTTTTAATTGGGCTTCTTGTTGGAATGTTTGTTTTTGTCATTGTGTTAAAGTACACCAAAATTTTGGATAGTGTTGTTAATTGGGCGATGCTGAGTTAGTACTTATAGAAGTTTTTTCTTTTTCTATTTTCACAACATTTATAAAGAAATTTTTTGTTCTTTAAAATATGCTTGAAAAACTTGGTCAAAGTTTGAGGAACACTCTTGAAAAGATAACAAAGAGCGTTTTTGTAAACAAAGCTTTAGTTGATGAGATAGTGAAGGATATTCAAAGAGCTTTGTTGCAATCAGATGTTAATGTTAAGCTTGTTTTTGAGATTTCTAATAGGATAAGGGATAGGGCTTTGAAGGAAGAAATCCCTGGCATGACACAAAAAGAGGTTATTGTTAAAATTGTTTATGAAGAGCTTGTGAGATTTTTAGGTGAGAAAGGTTCTAAGATCGTGGTAAATAAAAAACCATTTAAAATAATGCTTATTGGACTGTACGCTTCTGGAAAGACAACAACAGCAGCTAAACTTGCTAATTACTTCAAGAAAAGGGGTTATAAGGTTTTAATGATGCAAACAGATGTTTACAGGCCAGCTGCTTACGAGCAATTGGAACAGTTAGGTTCTAAAATAGGTGTTGATGTTGTTGGTGATAAAACTTTGAAAGATGCTACTGCAATTTACAATAAGTTTAAATCTAAAATAAACAATTATGATGTTGTTATAATTGATACTGCTGGTAGGGATGCGCTTTCTGAAGAGCTAATATCAGAGATTGAGGAATTAGTTGATGTTGTAAAACCGGATGAGAAACTTCTTGTTATTAGTGCTGATATTGGACAAGCTGCTATGAAACAAGCTGAGCAGTTTAATAAGAGCTGTGGAATCACTGGTGTTATAGTAACAAAACTTGAAGGAACAGCTAAGGGTGGAGGTGCTTTGACAGCTTGCACAGCCACGAATTCACCGATAAAGTTTGTTGGTGTTGGTGAAAAAATAGAAGATTTAGAAGAGTTTGATCCGGAAAGTTTTGTATCAAGACTTTTGGGTTTTGGCGATTTAAAATCCTTGCTACAAAAGGTTAAACAAGTTGTTCCAGAGGAAAAAGCTGAGGATTTAACAAAGAGATTCATGGAAGGAAATTTTAACCTTAAGGATTTGTACGAGCAAATGAAGGCCATGCGGAAGATGGGACCATTATCAAAGATTATGGAACTCGTTCCCGGATTTTCAACGCTAAAGCTTCCAAAAGAAGTTTTAGAAGTTCAACAGGAAAAACTTGAAAAGTGGAAATATGCTATGGATTCCATGACTAAGGAAGAACTTGAACATCCAGAAATAATAAACTCTCAAAGAATTGATAGAATCTCTAAAGGTTCAGGTGTTTCTGTTAGTGATGTGAGATTATTGTTAAAGCAGTACAGACAATCAAAAAAAGTTGCTAAAATGCTTAAAGGTAAAATAAGAGGTAAAATCCCAAAGAATGTTCAAAACCTCCTTGGCAGCATGAGTTTTAAATAAAAATTATAAGTTAAAGCTCAAATCTCTGTTCTTGACATTCTCAACAATTTTATCAATTAAATCCTCAACTTTAACACCGTATTTTACTTTTCCATCCAATGTTCTAACTGCTAAATTATTAGAGTCAACTTCTTTATCCCCTATTGTAATAATCAATGGTATCTTTTGTAGTTGAGCATCCCTAACCTTTTTAGCTATTGTCTCTGCTCTATCATCAATCTCAACCCTTATTCCCTTCTCAAACATTTCACGCATTACTTTGTTAGCAAACTCAACATGCCTGTCAGCAACTGTTAGCAGTACAACCTGAACAGGTGATAACCAAAGTGGGAACTTACCAGCAAAGTGTTCTATGAGAATTCCCATGAACCTTTCTAAACTACCATAAATAACTCTGTGTATCATCACAGGCCTGTGTTTTTTACCATCCTTTCCTTCATAAGTTAGTTCAAAACGTTCAGGCATTTGAAAATCAAGTTGAATTGTAGCACACTGCCATGTTCTACCAATACAGTCTCTTATGTGAAGATCAATTTTCGGCCCGTAGAAAGCTCCATCACCTTCATTAATCTTATACTTTAGACCGTAATCTTCCAACGCTTTTTTTAGAGAAGCTTCTGCCTTATTCCAAAGCTCTAAAGAGCCCATATAATCCTCTGGCCTCGTGCTTAACTCTACACTATATTCAAAACCGAACTTTTTGTACATCTTATCAACGAGTTTGATCACACCTATAATCGCTTCTTCAATACCCTCTTCTGTTGTGAATATGTGAGCATCATCTTGAGTAAAAGCTCTAACCCTAAACAAGCCTGATAAAACCCCTGAGAGTTCGTGTCTGTGAACTAATCCAATCTCTGCAAGTTTTAGTGGGAAGTCCTTATAACTCCTAATCTTAGTCTTATAAATGAGTATTCCTCCGGGACAGTTCATCGGTTTTATTGCAAAATCTCTATTATCAATTTTTGTGAAGTACATATTGTTCTTGTAGTGGTCCCAATGCCCACTTCTGATCCACAGTTCCTTATTCAAGATTATAGGAGTTCTCACCTCTTTATAACCATCTTCTCTATGGATTTCTCTCCAATAATCTAACAGTTCATTAATAATAACCATACCTTTTGGGTGTATGAATGGAAATCCAGGTCCTTCCTCATGGAAACTAAACAAGTCAAGCTCCTTACCAATTTTTCTATGGTCTCTTTTTTCAGCTTCTTCTTTTATCCTTAAATACTCCTTCAGTTGTTCTTCTCTTGGGAATGAAATCCCATAAACCCTTTGGAGTTGCTTATTCTTAACATCTCCCCTCCAATAAGCACCTGATATCTTAGTGAGCTTAAACGCTTTCAGATAACCAGTGCTTGGAACATGAGGTCCCCTGCACAAGTCAGTGAAATCTCCCTGTGTGTAAATGCTTATCTCCCCTTCAAATTCATTCAATAGTTCAAGTTTGTAAGGATTATCCTTAAACAATTTCTTAGCCTCTTCCAAACTAACCTTTTTCTTGATTATGGGAAGGTTCTCCTTAACAATCTCTTTCATTTTCTTTTCTATCTTCTCTAAATCTTCAGGAGTTAGTGCTTTAACATCAAAATCATAGTAGAATCCTTCATCAATAGCAGGACCTATTGCTGGTTTGGCATTCGGAAATAGAGTTGTGAGTGCATGCGCTAATAAGTGAGCTGTTGAATGCCAAAAAACACTCTTTGCTTCTTCGTCATCAAAGTTTAGAAGTTCAACCTTGTCACCATCTCCCAATTTTGTGTCACAATCAACAATCTCACCATTTACTCTTGCTGCAAAGAATCCTTTGTTTTTTAACAACAAATCCCTAACTCTTAAACCGTCTTCAACTTCAGTTTTTTTATTGTTAAGCACAATCTGCATAATATCACCAAGTATAAGTATGTTTTTTTGTTATTTATTACTTTTGGTTTTTTACACTTAATCAAAAACTTTTTATTCACAAAGCAATCTTAACAAGTTATGAAGCTTTTAGAATGGACTGAGATTTTCCTTAATTATAGAAAAGCTATGGGATTGATTGTTGATTTTCAAAAACAAAACAATCAATTCATTGTTAAAAAGAAAAACCAAGTCACTAAATTTTTTGTGTTTGATGACTTACAAGAGTTAAATATAAAATCAGAAGATATTAGTGAAGGTGATTCTGTTGTGACACTGAACACAAAGCAAAATCTAGATTTTTTGATTAAGAATTGGGATTTTTTCCTTGATAAGAACTTAACAGTTTTGTTTGTGAATCCTAAGGTTAATGAGAAGTGGTCTGTCAACACAAAAACCCACTCTTTTGTCACAGATAAGAAGAACATAGCTAAGAGTCTAAAAGCCCTGTTTGAGGGTGTTCAGGAGGTTTAATACATGTTTAATATTAGCATCATAAAAACCTTGTAAGACAAAGTTTTAAATAAGAGTTAAACACAGCTGATTAGGTTTTAATATGATTGTTGGAAAGATTATTGGTGGCGGTTTTGATAGGGTTATAATAAGACAGAAGAATTCATGTTCAATAGAACTTGGGGACCTTCTGATTTCAGAGTCAAACAATAAGAGGATTCTACTGAAAGTTTATGACTTACTGTATGGGAGTCAGTTGTCACAACAGTCCCTAGAGTTGATCTCTGGAATGCAACTTGAACAAGATTCAAGATTTAATATGTTTGAAGAGGAGTTAAGAAACTATACAATTGCAGTTGCAAAACCACTTTTAACAATAGAAAAAACAAAGTCAACCATGTCAAAGTCACTTCCAAAGTTTTTATCAAATGTTAGGAATGTTAGTGAGGATGATTTTGTTTTCTTGAAAGAGCCTAAAAATCCTTTATTCTTTGGAAATCTACGATCAGGCTCCAAAACCTTGAACTTCAAGGTTTTTATGAATGGAAAGGATGTTTTGAAACACCATGTTTTGATAGCTGCCACAACAGGTCGGGGTAAGAGTAATCTTGCTAAGGTTTTCCTCTGGAATCTTGTTGGTAAGGAATACGCAGGTGTTTTAGTCATTGACCCTCACGATGAATACTTTGGGAGAAATGGTTTTGGACTTAAGGATAATGCTAACAAAAACAAGGTTTTATACTACACTCCAAACCCTGTAAAAGGCTCTCTCTCTTTGAAAGTAAATCTTTCTCTTGTAAAACCTAATCATTTGAATATAAATTGGACTGATGCACAGAGAGATGCAGTAAACGCTTATTACAAGGTTTTTAAGGATGAGTGGATAAAGGCTCTAATACTGGAACGAGAAACAGGTTTTAAATTCAACCAAGCAACCATTGATGTTGTTAAGAGAAAACTCATGAACCTCTTTAGTTTGCGAGTGAAGGATAATAAACTCTTAGAGTATGGAATTTTCAGTTTTAAGTCTGGGGATTCAACAGTTAAGGACATCATTAATGCTTTAGAGCATTCTTGTGTTGTAATCATCGATACTTCAACACTTCCAAACGATGTTGAATTATTAATCAGTTCATTAATAGTTTCTGAAATCTTTTCAAAGTATCGTTATTATAAGTTAGTTGGGCAGCTTCACGACAAACCAACAATATCCATACTTATTGAAGAAGCACCTCGAGTGCTTAACAAGGAAGCCCTGCTTTCAAACAACATATTCTCAACAATAGCTCGTGAAGGTAGATAATTTAAGATTGGTTTAATAGCAATAACACAACTACCTTCTCTTATTCCAAGGGAGATACTTGCTAATATGAACACAAAAATAATACTCGGTTTGGAAATGCAGCCTGAAAGAAAGGCCATTATTGAATCATCATCTCAAGATTTGTCAAATGATTATAAGAGCATAGCATCA